>JACCWY010000549.1 GCA_013697395.1 Chloroflexota bacterium
GCTGCAGGCGATGGCCGCGGCGCACCTGCGGGCGCGTGGCGCCGAGGATCACGGCGGGGGGGCGGCGCAGAGCGCGCGTGGGGAGGGCGCTGCGGAGCCCCTCCGGCCCCGGCACCTTGGTGCGGTAGGCCAGGACGCCGCGGCAGGGGCTGTCCGAAGCGAGCCGGAAGTCCCTGGCAGAGCGATTGTTGTATGCCGGGTTGGTGCGCAGCGCCTCGACCACCCTGAAGCCGATCTGCTCACCGAGGCCCCCGTCGCCGTCGTCGTAGGCGCCGCCCCTGACGCAGTTCTCGCGGACGACGTTGTTGCGGCCGACCGGGTTGCCGGGCGGGTACCAGCTCTCGACGTTGTTGCGCAGCCTGCTGTTGGCGATCACGTTGCCCTCGACCACGTTGCCGCTGGACGCGAGCCCGAACTCCCCGGAGAAGATGATGCCCTGGCCGTTGCCGTCGATCACGTTGCCGGTGATCGTCGTGTTCTGCGCGTCAGGGTAGAGCTGGATGCCGCGATCGGCATTGTCATAGATCCAGTTGCCCCGGATCAGCGTATTCGACGCGCTCGTGACGTAGATGCCGTGATCGTGGTTGGTGGCGGGCAGGCGGCCACAATCGTGGATGCGGTTGAACTCGATCGTCGTGCCCTCGGCGCGGCCCCAGTCGGGATGGCCGAGACCGAAGCAGATCGAGTGGTGATAGTTCGTGACGTCGTTGCGGCGGAAGGTGACCCGATCTGCGTTGATCGTCGGCGAGGGAAGCAGGCCCGGGTTGGTGCCGTCTAGGTAAAGGCCGTCGACGGTCACGCCGTCGGCACCCTCCGCGACCCAGAAGCGCCCCCTGACGGTCGCCTTCTCCCCGCCGAAGCGGGTCAGCGTGATGCCCGGCCGGGACACCCTGACGTTCTCCTCGTAGACTCCCGCGCGCAGGCAGCCGGTCTGGCCCGGCGAGAGCGAGTTGACGAGCTCCTGGGCGGCGCGTGGTCCAGGCGAGGCGACCTGGTCGCAGGTGCCGGCGGCGGAGCTGGGCGTCCCCCCGATGGAGACCGCTGCCAGTGCGGCAGCGGCGATGGCAAGCCCGAGACGAGGGTTCCGAGGCATACCCTGTGCATCGAGCGGGTCTGCGCCGAGCCGCAGCCCGCCGGCCGCGTATCGGACGAACGTCCAGGGCGAACTCTTGCCGCCCCGTCCTTACCGAGTCATGCGAATCCTCGTGGAGCCCCAGAACGGCCATGACCTCGACAGGCTCATCACCGCGCTGCTGACCGCCACCGGCGTGGTCCATCGAGTCATCGAGGACACCGACCATCCTCGCGCCGCCGACGGCCTGCAGATCGTCGGGCTCGTCGCGGACCGCCTGCGCGCTCTGCTGACGCTGCTGGCCGAGCTCCGAAGCGACGAGGAGCTCGCCCTCGTCACGCAGGTGCTGGCGGAGGCGACGCTCCTGGTGGCCGAAGACCTCGGCCTGGAGAGCCATTTCGCTCCGTAGCGCTCGGGCGCGGTTTCGGCGGGCCGCACCTGCTCCGAACGCCCACCCGGCGCCTCGCTCAGCGGTCCACGCCTCGAGCACCCGCCCGGAGAGCGTCGCTACGCAGGGAATCGTGATCGAGCTGCGGCTGCCTGCGCGCGCGTGGCGCTGCGAGCGCGTCGGTCGCGGTTGTGGGCGTCGGTTCTTGCGATCATGCGGGCATGCCACCGCTCGGGGCCAAGGAGCGTGCGCAGCTTCCCGACAGCGCCTTTGCATACATCGATTCGCGCGGCCGACGTCGTCTGCCGATTCACGACGCGGTGCACGTCCGGAATGCCCTGGCGCGCTTCAGCCAGGTGGCGTTCGAAGACGAGGGCGCGCGCGACCGGGCGCGCAGCCGGCTGCTGAGGGCGGCCAAGAAGCACGGGATCATGCCGATCGGCTTCATCAGCGCGCAGCTGCAACCGCAGCGCAAGCTGCCGAAAGGCCACGTCACGTTCCTGCTGACCGATATCGAGGGCTCAACTGAGCTGCTCGGCCGCCTCGACGATCAATACGCCCCCCTGCTCACCGATGTCCGCCGCCGGGTGCGCGCCGCGGTGCGGCATGCCGGTGGTCGCGAGGTGTCCGCCCGCGGGGACGATGTCTTCGCGGTGTTCGAACGCGCCCCCGCGGCACTAGAGGCCGCGCTGGCGATCCAGCGGGCGATGCAAGCCGGCGCTTGGCCCGGGGGGATCGAGGTGCGGCTGCGAATCGGCCTGCATCGCGGGCGTCCCGCGCTGACCGATACCGGCTACGTGGGCCTCTCGGTCCACGCCGCCGCGCGCATCTGCTTCGCGGCGCACGGCGGACAGATCGTGATGTCCTCTGCCGTGCGCGCGGCCGTCGTCGAGTCGCTCGCAGACGGGGTCAGCCTCAGGGGCCTTGGCGCCTGGCAATTCCGCGGCCTGCCCGAGCCGGTGGATCTCTTCCAAGTCGACGCCGCTGACCTGCTCGCCGACTTCCCGCCGCTACGATCGGCCGTCCCCGTCAAGTAGCGGACTGGGTCGCCTTGCAACCGATGGCCGACTACGCCGAGCACGTCACTTTGCTGGTTGCGCTCGCCTGCCTGGCGCCTCGCTCACCGGACATCGCACAGGGTCGGGTGGGTCGTGTCTTAGAGCTAGGGCCCCGAGCGGCTGTGCGAACCGACGCGACGCTTGGAGGAGAAACTCGCGGCGCAGTGCCGCGCGAACGCCGACCACGAGGCCTGTTGGCGAGACCTCGCGCGACGGTTGAACTTCACCTTCGCGGTCAACTGGCCCGGCACGATAGCCCGACTCGAACCGGCGACCTGCTAGGTGCGATCCGGCAGCGAGGCGTCGCATGCCGGGCGATTCTTGGTGATCGAGGCACTCCTGGCCGTTGAGTGCCTGAACGGCGTGGATGCGCGGGGCTTTGGCGCGGATGTCGTGTGGCTCCTAGAATGCCCGTGCGGTCACCGGGAGTTAGCGGCGACGCCGCCACGCCCGCTCGCGACCCGGGCAGCCTCGTCCGCCACGGCGCCGAACCGAAGCAGGCGTCCGCCGAAGGCGATGGCGCAGATCGAGAACCATGCGGAGCCGAGCGCCAGGCCGGCAATCACGTCGCTCAGCCAATGCACGTCGAGCAGCACACGGCTGCCGGCGACCATGACGGTCAACCCGGCCGCGGCCCCGGCGAGGGCCGCGCGCGCGGCGGCCGCGGCCGCGGCTGAGCAGGAGCGC
>JACCWY010000553.1 GCA_013697395.1 Chloroflexota bacterium
ACGCCGATCGGCCAGCGAACCCCTCAGGCCTTGACGGCCTGGCGGCCAGCGGCGGCGGGCTGCGAGGCCGAGGCAGTCGCGGAGACGCTCAGCGCGCCGAGCACCGTGCCGAACACGACGTGCTCGAGGAGGAACGTGGGATAGCCGACCATGCTGGCCATGTTCTTGATGGCATCGGCATCGTTGGCCACCACGCTCATCATCGGCAGGAGCACGAACGCAGAGGCAGCGAACGCGGCGACGCCGAACGCGATGCCGGCCCCGACGCGCGCCCCGGCTCCCAGCCCGGGGAGCCGGGTGAGGATCAGCCCGAAGATGGCGCCGAACCCGGCGCCGACCATCATGTGGATCATCAGGCCGCCCAGTGCCGGTCCGGCGACGAACGTGAACGTGGTGCCGGCCGACGCCGCCATCATCGACTCCATCATCGGGTCGGGCGCGACCACGAGCGAAGCGATGTGGTACAGCGGCGTGAAGAACCCGGTGTCCTGGTAGGTGGCGGCGGCGATCATGGCGACCATGCCCATCGCCACCGAGGCGACGACACCCGCCAGGGCAGCTCGGGTGATCGTGCGTGCCGTGTCGTTCATGGTTCGTTCTCCTGCGTCGATTGTTGGAAGCAGGCACGAAACCCTCGAACTGGCGACCGCATTCCCCATGCACCGACCAGCTTCACCGTCAATGGACTGATCTGAGCGACGGGTGCGCGGGTCAGCGGTGGTCAGGCGCGGGTGGGACCATCTCGACCACGACGCCGTTCCAGAACGCCACGCGACCCTTCACCCGGCGAGCGAAGGGGAACGGGTGCGGGTAATACCAGGCTGCGTCCGGGGCGACGACGCCGTCGACGTGGACCGAGTGGTAGCGGGCCACCCCCTTCCAGGGGCAGAGGCTCCTCGTCGAGCTGTCGAGAAGGCTGGCGGTGATCGATGCACGCGGAAGTAGTGGTTGCCCTCGACGACGACGGTGTCGTCGGATTCGGCGATCACCGTGCCCTTCCAGCCGGCGCGCACCGTGCTGCCGTGACGGGTCATGCCGCGCCGCCGGGTCGGGCTGGTCGCACCACGACGCCAACCGTGTCGAAGAAGAAACCGGTAGCGGACTGTTGGATCGCCATCGACCACGTCGGGTACGCGTGGATGGTCTGGGCGAGGCGCCCGGTGAACATCTTGGTGCGCATCGCGAGGGCGACCTCGCCGATCATCTCGCCCGCACGCGGCCCGACGATGGTGGCCCCGAGCAGCTGGCCACCGCCGAGGGACCGCAGCACCGGTCTCGGGCCGGCGATGAGCTTCACGAACCCGGTCTCACGGGCCGAGGTGATGGCCCGGTCGACGTGCTCGAAGCGCACCTCGGCGACCCGGGCCCCCATCCCAGCGGCCTCGGCTTCGGTGACGCCGACGCTGGCGACCTCGGGGTCGGTGAAGGTCACCCGGGGCACGACCCTGCGGTCAATCTTCGCGGCGGGGCGCAATCGGTTGGTGCGCGTCGCGTTGGCGGCGGCGACGAAGCCCATGTGGCCGGCGACATGGGTGAACCCGCCGAACGGGGTCACGTCGCCGATGGCCCACACCCCCGCGATGTTCGTGGCACACGTGTCGTCGACGACGATCCGCCCCGCTGAGTCGACCTCGACGCCGACCCGCTCGAGACCCAGACCCGAGGTGACAGGCCGGCGCTCCGCCGCCACCAGCACCTGGTCCGCCGCGATGTCAGCCCCATCAGCGAGATGCAGATGACGGTTCGTACCGTCGGCGGTCGCCTGCTCGAGACGGACGCCGACCCGGACATCGACGCCGTCCGCGGCGAGGGCGGACGCGATCGCACCGGAGGCGTCAGGATCTTCGAGGGGGATGAGCCGCTCGGCGGCTTCGATCACGGTGACGTGGGTGCCGAGCCGGGCGAAGGCCTGGGCCAGCTCGCAACCGATCGCGCCGCCGCCGACGACGGCGAGCCGATCCGGCCGGCGATCGAGGGAGAACACCGTCTCGTTGGTGAGCGCCCCGATGGCGTCGATGCCGGGAACCGGGGGG
>JACCWY010000017.1 GCA_013697395.1 Chloroflexota bacterium
ACGATGTCGACCGCGCCATCACCTCCAGCTCGGCTCGCTGCTCGGCGGACATCGCAAGGGGCTCAGCAGTGATGATCGGCATCCTGCCATCCTAGCCACCGAAGCTATTTCAGCGACGGACCACTAGTCAGGACCACCATATCTGATAATCGTTCTCATTCTAGCTTGCGTCGGGCCCTTGTAACGGGGCGAGTGGAGGTTCAAGTCCAGTGTGATCGTTACGAGTAGCGTCGAAGGCAGCAGGTCCTCCGTGCCCAAGACAGACTGTCCAGTGGACGATCGCCAGCCTGCTAGGCATCTGTTGCACCGGCAGGCTGGCTCGCGGCGACGCTCTGGGAGGGCCTGCTCCCTCCTGATCAACGTCGGCGCTGCGCCCGTCACGGGGCGGACAGGATGCCCCAGCCCCGAGTTGATCGATGGCTCAACCTGGCGGGTTCTTCAGCACGGAACGGTACCGCGCATCCTCCTCGGCACCGGGTACCCAGCCTCCGCATTCGCCGCGCGCACCGTGTCATCCGACATCCTCAACCCCGACGTCACTAATAAACCAGCGGATATCCCCAACGCACTCTCGATCGGGTTGCGAGGTCCAGGACACGGATGCCAAGAACTCGTCGACAGTCTGGTCATTCTCGGTCTCGGAGGTTCCGCCACCGCCGAAGACAGCGGGATCGCCGTCGCGGAAGGCGGTGAGTTGACCAGAACGACTCACGAACTCCACCGCCATGTCCTCACCGTCCCAGTTGGTATGAGCCGATGGCCACACGAGCAGTACAGCTTCATCTTCATCGCCACGTTCGAGCAGCAGCACGCATTGTTCGGTGATCCGCATCGTTCCTGCGATGCGGGCCCGGCCTCCATACCCCGATGACTCGGAGACGGCCAGTGGTCCCCACTCGCTGCTCGTTCCCGGCTCTCCACCGGAATCGCCGATCTGGCAGGACGCGGCGACGATAAGAAGGGCTGCGCCGGCGGCGTTGCGAAATAGTGGAGGCGCGGTATTCCGTTCTGTGATCGCTGGATCGGATCGACTCATGGCTACTGTCTGACGGTCACGCCTATCGCTTCTTGGTAGAGATCCGCCACTGACCACACGTCATTATCTGTGAAGGTCGGGAAGCACCACCCGACATCGGATCCGTAAGCCACGGTCGCAAAGGACCATCCGCCGCCGCTGTCGCCGTCGATTCCATTGTTGGTGCCGTTCATCATCACCAGGCGGTCGGTGGTAACGCCGTCGATCGAGCACTCCTGCGACACGTCTTGGATATCGAGGGAGCAGCTGCGCTGATTAGAGGCTCGACCGTATTGGCACACGGCCTCGTTCACGGAGAGGTTGGTCCAATTCTCTACGTCGGTGACATCTCGGATTTCTGTAGCGGTTGCATAGAAATCATCCGGCTCCTGTTGCGCTGATCCCTTCCACTCGACGTCTCCCCACTCGCCTCGATGCTCGGCCTGGTGTGCCAACGCGTGGACGTAGTGTCCCGGATGGTCGATTTCATTGATCCCTTCGCAGTGGCCCGCTGTCGTGACGCCCGTGGCACCGGTGGCGTTGCTGCTGACAGACCATCCGCTGGTACAATCGTTAACACCGCTAATACGGACCCACATGCCTCCGAACGCTTACCGGTACCGCACGTTCGGGGTTTCATACACCGTGAGCTCTACGTCGTTTCGCAACTCGGCAGGGAGGGCAGCGACAATGTCGGCGGCCTGCTGCGGCAGCCCCGGCTCGAGGGTCACACCGGCGGGGATGACGCCGCCGCCGGTGATATTGACCGACGTGGCCACGTAGCGGAATCCCATGTCTACGAGGGCTTGGTGGACCGTCCGCTTGCGGGCCTCGAGCTCCTCGAACGAGTACGGCTGGTTGTCGGCGACGACGATCTCGATTTCGCTTGCCGCCACCAGGTTGGCGATGAACTCATCGGCCGGGCCTTTGATGTAGAGCGTCGGGGCGCCTCCCGGAGTCTCCGAGAGCGCAGAGCCGACAAAGATGTCAGGCCGTTCCCGAGCAACGACCTCGGCAATCGCACCGACCTCCTCTGCTGTCAGGTGTTGGGCGGTGGCTTCGTCGTAGGTCCACCCCTTGCCCTCAGCAACCAGCGCCAGGTCTTGTGCCATGGCCTGTTCCGGCGTCTGGTTTACGTCATCGATGGGACCATCCTCGGCCCCGCCGGTCTCCTCCAGGAACTCCTGTGCGGTCGGGACAGTACCCGATGCCGCGTGATCCGCGACCGCCTCAGAAGAACTCGCCGGGAACAGTGCCACCAAAAGCGCGGCGGCCATCAGCACGCCCGATAGTCTCGATGCTCTGCTCGACATCGTCCCTCCTCGAAACGCGGCTCAGTTCGTCGTCGTGTCATCAACCCCAGCTCAGATCGGTTCCCCAGAATAGCGGCACCGGACGTCTATCTGCCAGGCCCGACCACGGATTCAGCGTGCTGGTCGCTTCGCCTGTGGATACTGGACGCTTGCCGAGGGGTCTGGCGGAGGCGGTGCCGAACGAGCTAGCTCGCGCGTTTGTTGTTGCCCACGAGTCGCCCACACGCTGTTCTGCAACCGTGCTGCACGCCCTGTGCGACGCTACGACCAGCCGACCGAGGCCGAGGAGCGGTTCTGCGACGAGTTCGCGTTGGCGTTGCTCGATATATCGAAGACTGCTTGACTTTTGGAAGGCCCGCCAATCGACGCTCGTGGACCTCTGGGTGGCCTGCTGAGGGGGTGTCAGCCTCTGAACTGACCTATGAGCCGTCGTAGCTCCTGTTCAGCGGGGCGTTGCATCTTCGCGGCGTGTCTAGCCAGGACCACCGCACAGTAGGCGTCCCGTGAAGTGGTGGAAATCGGGGGTGGGTCCTTCGATGTGAGGGGCCACCGTGTGACTCTCAGCGAGTTCATCCACTAGCTCGTAGAGGAGACCACACGATGGCCCGCTCCGATGA
>JACCWY010000045.1 GCA_013697395.1 Chloroflexota bacterium
CGCCGGCCTCCGCCGGCGTGGGCTCGCTCAGCGGATCGCCGTCGTTGACTGGGACGTCCACCACGGCGACGGAACTCAGGCCATCTTCGATGCCGATGCCGACGTGTGCTACGCCTCCACCCATCAGTCGCCGCTCTACCCCGGCACCGGGGAGCGGTCCGAGCGCGGCATCGGTGCGGCCGCCGGCACGAAGCACAATCGCCCGCTGCCCCCGGGAGCCGGCGACGACGCCTTCGCTACTGCCTGGGGCAGCGAGCTGATCCCCGCGGTGGAGGCCTTCGCGCCCGAGGCGATCCTCGTCTCGGCCGGGTACGACTCGCACACCGCCGACCCGCTGGCCGGCCTGCGCGTGACGGCCGATGGCTTCGGCCAGGTGGCGGTCGCATTGGGCGCCCTGAGCGCGCGGCTCGGGCTGGCGGGCGTCGCCCTGACCCTCGAGGGCGGATACGACCTCGACGCCCTGCGCGCGTCCGCCGCGGCCACCGTGCGCGGCATCGTCGACGGCCGGCGCGACGTGCTCGGCGGCCGATGACGGCGATCTATACTCGGGACCGTTCGAGCACTGAGGGGACGGTGGCACAGGCACGCGGCGCAGCGACCCAGCAGGACGATGCCTATCGATCCGCGACCCTTGAGGCCGCGGACGAGCACTTCGTCGTGATCAGCGGCCTGTCCGGCGCGGGGAAGAGCCAGGCCAGCAAGCTGTTCGAGGACCTCGGCTACGCGTGCATCGACAACCTGCCGCCCGCCCTGCTCGACGATTTTCTGGCCCTTCGGCGCAGCGATCCGGACCGGTACCGCAGGACGGCGCTCGTGCTCGACATCCGTGGTGGTGACCCGGCCTCCGCCATCCAGCGCGCGGCGGCCAGCCTGGCGGACGACGGCGCACGGCTGCAGCTCATCTACCTCGAGGCGAGCGACGCGAGCCTGATCAGCCGCTTCAGCGAGACCCGCCATCGTCATCCCCTCCAGGCGTCCCGAAGCAGCGTGCAGGCGAGCATCGCCGAGGAGCGCGGCCGCCTCGCGCGGACCCGGGACCTCGCCGACCACGTGATCGACACGAGCGGCCTCTCGATCGGCCAGCTCAAGGACCGGCTGTTCGAGGTCATTCCCCGACAATCGGCCAGCGACGACCTGAGGATCGACATCGTTACGTTCGGGTTCAAATACGGCATCCCGCTCGAGGCCGACGTCGTGTTCGACGTCCGCTTCCTGACGAACCCGTACTGGAACCCGGAGCTCAAGCCGCTCTCCGGCCTCGACGAACCCGTCCGCGACTTCGTGCTCGGCCAGCCGGCGGCCAATCGATTCCTCGACCTCGTAGCGGAGCTGCTCGAGCTCACGGCGCCGGCGTACCGCGCCGAGGGCAAGGAGCAGCTGCGCGTCGCCCTCGGCTGCACCGGCGGCTACCACCGCTCGATCGCACTGGCAGAGGCGCTCGCGGAGCGCCTCTCGAAGGTGCCGAACGCGTCTGTTGCCGTCTTCCACCGGGAGCTGGAGCGATGAAGGGGCCACGGCTGCCGCGGTGGATGTACCCCGGCATGCACCTCAAGCGCTGGCTGCTGCTGCTCTTTGCCGGGATCGCGATCCTGGGGCTCGGCGCCGCCATCTTCATCCGCGACCTCTATCGGCAGAACGCGGCCGACGAGATCGCGGTCGTGTACTGGCTGACCGGCGCGTGGCTCGAGCCGGAGATTCGCGCGGCGCTCGTGGCACTCTTGGGCCTGACGCTGACCGGTATCGGCATGTGGGGCCTGATGCGCTCCGTGACCTCGCCCTTCGTCGCGCGCGGCGGCAGCGTCATGGAGGTGCTCTACACGAAGCGCTACCTCGCGCGCGGGCCGCGGATCGTCGCGCTCGGCGGCGGCACCGGGCTCTCGACGTTGCTTCGTGGCCTGAAGGGGTACAGCGCCAACATCACCGCCGTCGTGGCGGTCGCAGACGACGGCGGCAGCAGCGGCCGCCTGCGCCAGCAGCTGGGCATCGTCCCGCCCGGCGACATCCGCAACTGCATCGCGGCCCTGGCCGACGCGGAGCCGCTCATGACGCAGCTCATGCAGTATCGATTTCCCTCCGGCTCCGGCCTCGACGACCACGCCTTCGGCAACCTGTTCATCGCCGCCATGACGGCCGTGACGGGCGACTTCGAGGAGGCCGTCCGCGAGTCGAACCGGGTGCTGGCCGTGCGCGGCCAGGTGCTGCCGGCCACGAGCGTGCCGCTCAACCTGTCCGCTAAGCTCGAATCGGGCCGCTCCCTCTACGGCCAGGTCGCCATCACTCGGGCCGAGGAGCCGATCCAGCGGGTCTTCATCGAGCCCGACGATGTGCGCGCGAACCCCGAGGCGCTCGAGCGCATCCTCGAAGCGGAGATGATCGTCATCGGTCCGGGCAGCCTGTTCAGCAGCGTCCTGCCGAACCTGCTCATCAGCGACGTGCGCGATGCCCTGAGCGCAGCCCCCGGCCTGAAGGTGTACGTCTGCAACGTGGCCACCCAGCCGGGCGAGACGCCCGAGATGACAGCCTCGCAGCACCTGCGCGCGCTGTTCGCCCACATCGGCGAGGACCTGATCGACTGCGTCATCGTCAACCGCAGCCACTCCGCACGGCACCCCGAGGGTTGGCGCGCAAGGCCGGTCGAGGTCGACGTCCGCCGGCTGGAGGAGCTGCCGGTCGTGATCGTCGAGGAGGATGTCGTCGATCCGACGAACGCGCACCGGCACGACCCTGCCAAGCTGGCGGCGGCGTTGATGCGGCTTCACCAGGAGGACCGCATCGAGCGTCCCCGGCAGCGACGCATCCGACGGCCGGCGGCCAACGCGTCCTGAGCGGCTCGGTGCTCCTCGGAGGCGAGGTCAAGGGCGAGCTCGCGCGGATCCAGCCGGCCCGTGCCTGTTGCCGTCGCGCCGAGCTGATCGGCTTGCTGCACGGGAGCGGCGGTGATCGGCTGCAGACCCTCGACCACGCCACCGCGCGGACCGCGGTCCACCTTGCCAGCTCTCTGCGCATCCGCGTCGAGGCGCCGCGGGCTGCGTCCCGTGGGGGCTCGCGGACGCGCCGGCATCTCACCGTCAGGGTCGAGCGCGACGAGCTCGGGGCCTGGCGCTGGAGCGATGCTCCCGCATGCGACCGCCGCTCGTTCCTGCGTGGTGTGCTGCTCGGCTCCGGCTCGATCTCGTTCACCGCGTCTGGCCCGCACGTCGAGTTCGTCCTGCGGACGGCGGATGCCGCCACCACGCTTCGGGTGCGCCTGGCGGAGCTTGGCGTACGAGCAGGCCTGACGGCCCGGCGCGGCCACGACGTCGTCTACCTCAAGGGGCTGGACGAGATCGTTGCGCTGCTCGGGCTGATGGGCGCGAACCGTGGCGTGCTCGAGCTCGAGACACAACGTGTCGGCCGCGACGTCCGCTCCCGTGTGAACCGGCTCCTCAATGCGGAGGAAGCGAACCTGGGCCGGACCGTGCGGGCCGCCGACCGGCAGCTCGTCGCCATCGATCGGCTCGAGCGTGAGGGAACCCTCGCGCGTCTGACACCCTCCCTGCGCGAGACGGCGGCCATGCGGCGCCGGATGCCGGACGCCGACCTCGACGCGCTTGCCTCTGCCGTCGGCGTGAGCCGCTCGGCGGTGAACCACCGGCTGCGCCGCCTCGTGGAGCTGGCGCGCGAGGGGGCCGGATGACCCGAACGCCGGTCGTCGCGGGGAACTGGAAGATGAATCCGCCGACGCGGGAGGAGGCGATCGCGCTGGCGCACGCGGTGGCTGCCGCCGCCGATGAGGTGCAATCGATGACGACGGTGATCTGCCCGCCCACGGCCTGGCTCGACGCCGTGAGCCGCTCGCTGGCGGGTCGACACGTCGCCGTCGGTGCGCAGACAATGCACTACGAGGATCGCGGCGCATTCACCGGGGAGACGAGCCCGCTCATGCTGGCCGGACTCGCGACCTTCGTCATCCTCGGGCACTCGGAGCGCCGGCAGTACGAGGGCGAGACCGATGAGGCGGTCGGCCGCAAGGTCGCCAGCGCGGTGGCGCACCGGCTGCGCCCGATCGCGGCCATCGGGGAGCGCGCCGAGGAACGCCGGGCCGGCGCCACGGCATCGGTCATCGATCGGCAGCTGCGCGCGGCCATCGGCCATCTCGACCGCCTCGCCGGCTCCGGCCTCGTCATCGCCTACGAGCCGGTGTGGGCGATCGGCACCGG
>JACCWY010000055.1 GCA_013697395.1 Chloroflexota bacterium
TGGGACGAGGTCCTCGTCGGCGTCCGGAGCATCTTCGCCGCGGCCGGATTCACCGAGGTCAGCAGGCCGAGCAAGCGGCGGGTCGTGATGCGAATCGATTTCCCGTGACCGACGCGATCACCGTCGTGCCGGCCAACGAGGCATCGTGGTCGTTCTAGTCCCAGAAGTCGATCTGCGGCAGCCCGGCGTTCCCGAGCGTCTATTTCAGCCGGCGCAGTGCCAGGCGTCGTGCTCGACGGCCTGGCGCGCGCAAGCGAAACCGGTCCGGATCCGGATCCGTGACCAAGAACTACCTCGCGTCAGGGGCAGTAGACCGAGGCGAGGTCCACGTCGAAGGACTCGACGTGCCCGCGGATCGTGATGTCCTCGCCGAACACCACGCGGCCGGCGTCGAGGAGGATCAGGCCGCGGCCGTCCGTTGCGAAGACCCGGGTCGGACTGCCGACGGTCGTTTTCGTTCCGTCAGGCGCGAAGAAGCTGGTTCCGGCACCCCGCTCTCTCGGGATCCGCGGATCGTGCGGGACGAAGTACCGATTCACATGCAGGATCTGCGAGCCGTCGGGGAACTCCTTCAGAGTCCAGCGCTCGGTCACGGTCGTGAGCGTCTCGATTCCGCACAGGTCCCAGATGAAGTCATCGAAGAAGGTGTCCGTGTACGAGTCGCCGATCCGCTCCGGGCCCCCGGCTTGGGCGACACCAGTGCTCGTCACACCCAGGACGAGGGCGAGGACAACGGAGAGGAAGAATGCGCGCCGATTCATTGCCTGATCTCCTATCGGGATGGGATTCCACAGTAGGAACGCCTGCCCCGTGGGACCAGCGGGCTACCCCGGCCCGAATCGTCCGGGGTAGCCCGGGTGTCCAGCCGCAGTGGCGTGTGCCAGCATGGAACGCATGAGCCATCGCCGAGCCCTTACCCTCGCAGTTGGCGTGATCGCCTTTGCGATGCTCACGACCGTCGTAGGGATTGCCAACGGCGCGCCCGTTGACTTTCTCGTCACCGACCTCGTCATGGGGCTCACCTTCGTCGTCTGTGGCCTCGCCGCCGCGTGGCTGCGCCCCATCTCCCCAGCTGGTCCGATGCTCCTGGCGTGCGGTGGCCTGTGGTTCGCGGGCAGCTATGCCCCGACCGGCCACCCCATCCTCTTTCCGCTCGGCTTCGCCTTCGAGGGCTACTACGACCTCGTCCTGGCGGCCCTGCTGCTCATCCTTTCTTCGCGCGCCCAGCGGCTCCAGCCACTGTGGCTGATCAGAGCCCTCGGAGCGTCGATGGCGGCGAGATCGCTCGGCCGGCTGCTGCTCCTGGATCCGGAGCCGAACTTCGCCGCGTTCGAGTCGATCGAGATCGTGTCGAACTTCGCCATCGCCGTCTTCGCGGCGCTCGTCGGCGTGGTGGCGCTGCGCCGACTCCTGCGGTCCGGTCCGGTCCTGCGGCGCGTCCGCTGGCTGATCGTCGTCGCCGGTGGCGCGGCGATGGCCGCCAGGGCCTTCGACTCATTGGAATACGGCTGGAGCACTGCCACCGGAGACTTGCTCCTAACGATCGCCGATCCGGGGGGCGCGATCTTCGGGTGGGCGATGTTCGGAGCACGAACGCTCGTGCCGATCGCCTTTCTCTTCGCGACCCTTCGCCTTCGAAGCGCCCCAGGTCCCCTCGGTCCCCTCTCGGCCGGCCTGGAACGGCCTGACGGTCCAGGCACGGTCGGCGATGCGCTCCGCACGGCACTCGGCGACCCGTCACTCGTGGTCCTGCGGCCGGCCGATGGCGTGGCGTGGACCGCGGAGGATGGAGCACCGGCGGCGCTGCCAGGTCCGAGCGACGGTCGCGGGGTGACGATGGTCGGACCGAAAGATCGGGCGTCCGCGGCGCTCGTCCATGATCCGGCGCTTCTCGAGCAACCCGAGCTGCTCGCCGCGGTCGTCCGCGTGCTCCGCCTCGCGCTGGAGAACGAGCGGCTGGAATCGGAGCTGCGAGAGCAACTGCAGGCGGTCACGGAATCGCGGCAGCGCATTGTCACCGCCGCCGAGGAGGAACGGCGGCGCCTGGAGCGCGACCTCCATGATGGCGCCCAGCAACGGCTGATCGGCGTGATGCTCGCGCTTCAGCAGGCGCGCAGCACGGCCGACGAGGGGGCCGCTCCGAAGTCACTCCGCGAACAGCTCGATGCCGCAGCCCGCGAGACCACCGAGGCCATCCACGAGCTGCGGGAGCTGGCCCGCGGGATCCATCCGGCGATCCTCGAGGACGAGGGACTGGAAGCCGCCGTGACAGCCCTCGCGCGTCGCGTGGGCATCCCCGTCGACGTTGGCATGACCCTCGATGGGCGACTCCCTCGGCTGGTGGAGTCGACCGCGTACTTCACGATCGCGGAAGCGCTCACGAACACGCAGCGGCATGCACGAGCGAGCCATGCCACCGTGCGCGTCGTGCACGCGGGAGCGTCGCTCGAGCTCGAGGTGATCGACGATGGTGAGGGCGGTGCAGCGGCGGAGCGCGGCTCGGGCCTTCGCGGGCTGGGCGACCGTGTGATGGCCCTCGGCGGCCGGTTCGAGGTGGTCAGCGACGCCGCCCACGGGACCCGCCTCCGAGCAACGATTCCGACGAAATGACCCCGCTGCGGGCGATCGTCGCCGACGACTCGGTCGTCATCCGCCAGGGCGTGGCTCGGATACTCTCCGAAGGTGGCTTCCGGGTGACGGCCGAGGCACGGGACGCCAACGAGCTGCTGGAGTCCGTCGCGGCAGAGCCGCCGCACCTCGCCGTCGTCGACATTCGCATGCCACCCGGTGGCAACGCCGGGCTTGACGCCGCCCTCACGATCCGCGAGCGGTTCCCGACCGTGGGTGTTCTTGTCCTTTCGCAGTTCCTCGAGCCCCAGTACGCGCTGCGGCTGCTCGGTGCCGGCGTTGATCGGGTCGGCTACCTGCTGAAGGACCGGCTCGGCGAGGCGGCCGAGCTCCTGGACGCAGCGCATCGGGTCGCGGCGGGCGGCTCCGCGGTCGACCCGGCGGTCATCGGGGAGCTGGTCCGGGCGCGACGCCGGGATGATCGGCTGACCCGCCTGACGGATCGCGAGGGCCAGGCCCTGCGGTTGATCGCTGAGGGACGCTCGAACCGGGCGATCGCAGAGCGACTCGGGATCACCACCAAGACGCTCGAGGGGATGAGCGGCACGATCTTCGCCAAGCTCGGGCTCGAAGACGACCCTGACGTGAACCGCCGGGTGCTGGCCGTGCTGGTCTACCTCGACGGCCCCGGCTAGATGCGTGCGCGGGGAGCCGCTGCTCCCACCTCCGTGGCAAGAGGGAGCAGCACCGGCAGCTCGTCGACGATCGCATTCTCGGCGTCGTAGAGCTCCGTATCGCGGTAGGCGTTCACGTCCGTCGGCTCGACACTCTCCGGCGCGGTCATCGGTCGTAACCATCGGGTTCGGCGTCGGGCAGCGTCCCATGGTCGGTCGGATAGAGGCCGGCGGCGAAGCCGTAGACGACGTCGCCGGCGCGCGGCAGCTGGGCGTACTCCTGGCTCAGCGTTACGACGCGATCCCAGAACTCCCGCACGTGCTCGTGGGAGATCCGGGCGTGGCGAATGATCGTCCGCAGGTCATCAGCTTCATGCGCCGGGACGGACTCGGCAGCGGCCACCGCGAGCGCGTTGGCGTGGACGGCCAGCGGGTCGTCGCCCGGGTGGGCGGCGACGCCGACCATGAAGGTGCGCGCCGTGCGGCCGTAGTAGCGCTCATCGATGGCGCGCACCCGCCTGGTGCGGATGACACGAAGCATCCCGGTCTCCACGAGGACGCCGACATGGTGAGCTACGGTGCTCTTCGGCCGATCGACGGCGGCGGCCAGCTCCCCCACCGTGGCCGCACGCTCGAGAAGCAGCTCGAGGATCATGCTCCGCAGGTCATCGGCGATCGCGCGCAGCTGGGCATGCGTCGTCAGCTCGAGCCGATCGGCAAGGTCGTAATCTGGGTTCCGGGCGTTGATCGACATCAATGGATTGTTCTATAATACTGGATCAAACGGCGATCATGGATTCTGCCATGGTCGCGGACCAATGCAAGAGCACCATGGAGAGCGTGGTGGCTGAGACTCAAGGAACTTCCGCACCGATCATCCTTGTTCCCGGGTTCTGGCTGGGCGCGTGGGCATGGGACGAGGTCGCCGCGACGCTCCGCGCCGACGGCCACGACGTCACCGCCATCACGCTCCCCGGCCTCGACTCG
>JACCWY010000066.1 GCA_013697395.1 Chloroflexota bacterium
GATCGCCCAGCGCAAGGCGACCGATGCGATCCGGCGCGCTGCCCGCCGCCCGACCCGCGAGCTCGACGGCCTCGAACCGGCCGCCCCGTCGGCCCACGACGCCTCCGACGACGGCCTCTGGCGCCTGGTGCGTGGTCTCCCGGCCAAGCAGCGCGCGGCAGTGACGCATCGATTCGTGTTCGACCTCGCCTATGCCGAGATCGGGGCGCGGATGGGTATCACGGAGGAGGCCGCTCGGCAGAACGTGAGCGCCGGCCTGCGACGGCTCCGCCGGGAGGTGACCGATGACCGATGACCTCGAGCGCCGTCTCGCCGGCGACGCCCCGCGAGCCACGGTCGACCTCGAGGGCCTGCGCAGTGCGATCGCTCGACGAGCCGCTGCCGATGGCCTGCTCGACGTCGCCCATGCCACGTACGACTCCCCAGTCGGCCCGCTCACCGTCGCCGTCACGCCGCGCGGGCTGGTGCGGCTCTCCTACTCCGGGGAATCGATCGAGGCGCAGCTGGACGACCTGGCGGGCCGCATCTCGCCGCGTATCCTCGCCGCGCCGGAGCGGACCGACGGCGTCCGCCGCCAGCTGGACGAGTACTTCGCGGGAGCGCGACGGGCCTTCGACCTGCCGATCGACTGGCGGCTCGTCCGCGGCTTCGCGGGCGACGTCCTGCGCGCCACCGCCCGCATTCCGTTCGGCGGCGTCTCCACCTACCGAGCTGTCGCGACCGAGGCGGGCTCGCCGAATGCCTACCGCGCCGCCGGTAACGCGCTCGGGTCGAACCCGATCCCGATCGTGGTGCCCTGCCACCGCGTCCTCCACGCGGGCGGCGGCCTGGGCGGCTACACCGGCGGTCTCGACCGCAAGCGCTTCCTCCTGACGCTCGAGGGCGTGCTGGAGGCGTAGGCTTCGGAACCGATGAGCAGCACGGCGCGTCCGGTGCCGCACATCCATCGACTCCTCATCCGGAGGCAGCACCCCGTGTCCAATCGACTCATCGTGGCACTGCTCGCCGCGTTTGCCCTCTCCGCCTGCGTGTCGCAGGGGCCAGACACGCCTGCCGACAGCGACGACACCCCGCCGGCGTCCGTGGGGGCTGGCGCCGAGCCCGTGCTGATGATCGCCGAGGGCGAGGTGAGCGAGCCCGGCCTCAGCGTGGCCGATGCGCTCGGCCACCAGGCCACCGACGATCTCGTGACGGTGACCGGTGCGCTGTTCGTCGATGCCGACGGCACGGTCCGCCTGTGCGATGCGATCGCCGAGTCGTTCCCGCCACAGTGCGGCGGCGACCGCATCGAGGTTCGCGGCCTGGACCTCCGGAACGTGGCCGACCTCCAGGAGGAGAGCGGCGTGCAATGGTCGGAGTCCGTGACCCTGTTCGGCTCGGTCGAATAGGCTGATCGACGCGCACATCGCGTGAATCGAGACGATGCGCGCCTTCCGGGCGGCGCGTGGGCCGGCGTCCGTGCACCGGTGCGATAATCGGGGGCGATGACCCTCACCAAGAAGCCCGAATCGCTGCCTGCAAAGAACCCGTGGGGCCTGGCGGCCGGCGGCAACGTGCCGTGGGAGTACGCCCCGGCACCCGAGGCCACCGATCACGTTCGGATCGAGCGCGAGTACGGCCTCTTCATCGGCAACGAGTTCCGCCCGGCGAAGCCTCGCAAGTCTTTCACCGTCATCAACCCGGCCACCGAGGAGCCGCTCGCCAAGGTGGCACACGCCTCGAAGGCGGACGTGCACCGCGCGGTCGGCGCCGCCCGGGAGGCGCATCGGTCCGTCTGGTCGAAGCTGCCCGGACGCGAGCGCGCCAAGTACCTGTACCGCATCGCGCGCATCCTCCAGGAGCGCAGCCGCGAGTTTGCGGTGGTGGAATCCATGAACTCCGGCAAGCCGATCAAGGAGTCTCGGGACGTCGACGTCCCGCTCGCGGCGGCCCACTTCTTCTACTACGCCGGTTGGGCCGACAAGCTGGAGTACGCCGGCTACGGCAGCACACCGCTCGGCGTCGCCGGCCAGATCATCCCGTGGAACTTCCCGCTGCTCATGCTGGCGTGGAAGATCGCGCCGGCGCTGGCCTGCGGCAACACCGTGGTGCTCAAGCCGGCCGAGACCACGCCGTTGACGGCGCTGTTGTTCGCCGAGATCTGCCAGCAGGCCGACCTGCCGCCCGGCGTGGTCAACATCATCACTGGCGCGGGTGAGACCGGCCGGGCCCTCGTCGAGCACCCGGACGTGGACAAGATCGCCTTCACCGGCTCGACCGGGGTCGGCAAGTCGATCGCCCGCTCGATCGCTGGCACCCGCACCCGCGCCACGCTGGAGCTGGGCGGCAAGGCCGCCAACATCGTCTTCGACGACGCACCCGTGGACCAGGCGGTCGAGGGCATCGTCAACGGCATCTTCTTCAACCAGGGCCACGTCTGCTGCGCGGGGTCACGGCTGCTGGTCCAGGAGTCGGTCGCCGAGGCTGTCGAGGCGAAGCTCAAAGCCCGGCTGCAGACGCTGCGGGTCGGTGACCCGCTGGACAAGAACACCGACGTCGGCGCGATCAACTCCCGCGAGCAGCTGGACCGGATCACCGAGCTGGTGCAGGCCGGCGAGGACGAGGGCGCCACCCGCTGGTC
>JACCWY010000087.1 GCA_013697395.1 Chloroflexota bacterium
GGTCGCTGAGTTCCTCGTTCGCAGCGCTTCGACAGATACGCCCGAGCGAGTCGACTGATCGCTTGTTGACCAGCGCCCGTCGGCGGGGCATCATCGCCGGCCGAGTGCCGCTTCGGGCAACGGTCGCCCTGTTGGACGAAGGCACCGATCAGGCAGTTCGGCACTCTCGGTTCACGCTTCGTCCACGAGCTCGTTCACGTTTGGCTCGGGCGTGTGATAGTCGCCGTGCTCGGCCATCCACCAAGCGCTGGAGGTCCGCAAACCGGTGGGCTGATCTAGAGTCCCCGCGCAAATCGACAGGTGGTCCGGCCGCGCGGCGGCACGCCAGAACAACGACGAACCGCACGTGGAACAGAATGCGTACGCGACGCTGGGGTCAGGCGAGTACCACGTCAGGGTCGTGTCGCTCGTGAAACGGACCATGCCTGACGACGATCCGGTGGCCGCCATGTGGTGCCCGGTGAACCTGCGACACCGGTGACAGTGACAGTTCCACACCGACCGCAACGGCCCCACGACGGTGTAGCTGACACCGCCACACTCACATCTGCCCGACGCGCTCTGCTCCATCGCTGATTCAGCACCTATGGCGCCAAGGTAGCCGTCATTGCGTCGCGCACAACTCGACTGCCAGGCCGCCCCGAATGCCCGCTCGGGAGCGTCGCCATCGACGACGGCTCCGAGGCAGACGCCGCCAGGTCGACATTCTTAGTCCGTTGTGGCTGTGAGTGCTCAAGGGCGAGCACCGATCGGAGCGAGTCAGTCCAAGCGCGCTACGGCGCGTCGGGCTTCGGGCCCAATTCTGTCCATCTCCGTGGCACAGCCGTTTACGGGTCAGTCAATCGCGCCCGTGATGCCCCAGCTCCTCGCGACCCTCAGCCCGGACGCAAGGCGTTGTGAACAGCGGTCATCTCGACCCTGGTCGGCTCTGGAATGCCCAGGGGGCGATCCGGCTCGCTAAGAAGGCCTGCAAGGCTTCCTCGGACTCCCACACGTCATGAACGGTCCAACCCGTGTCGGTCTGCTCGCACCAGTGAGAGATGTTCCCTGCACCGTCGTGCACGCCGTTCGGGAACAGCTTTGGGATTGCCTCGTCGTACACCGAGATTGGCGTGTTCTCGTAGATGATCGTGGCGGCTACTGCCATCGGTCCCCCTCCCCTGCGGTGGAGACGGCAATGTACCACGCTTCCGATCCTGGGTGTGCTGGTGGAGCCCTCGATCATCTGTAGCGCGCCCGTTCCTTGGGGTGGACACCCACGAGCGCTCCTACAGCGCGCCAATCGCGCAGCGGACGGTGCCGAACCAAAATCGGGTCACCTTCCGAGAAGCAGCACCAGAGCAATGCACGCAGCGAGCCTTGCGGTCGTGCCAGCCGGTCGGCGGGTCCTCTCGGAGGTCGTCATGCTCCTCGACATTTGAGCGGCTCAGGCTCCAACAGAGTGCACATATTGCCCGATCGGGTGCGCATCGACGGCGTCCGAGTAACGCGGGGATAACGCCGAACGCCCACAGTCCGGTATCGCCGGGTGCGGGTCAGTGCTCGTTGACCTCGTTGAATGCTGGCGGCAAGACCACTCGACCTCGAATGGAGGGGTAGTAGTGACTGAGGCGGACCATCTGTGCCGCCTGGGCGGGAGCCCACGTGGGAAGCGTCATCTGGATGCCATGCGGGACCGAGTATTCAAAACCCAGTCGACCATAGAAGCCTGGTGACCCTTGCAGCACTACCAGTGGCTCACCGCAGTCATCGGCACGTCGGATGACCTCGCGCACAAGGGCTGAACCGATTCCTCGTCTCTGCGACGACGGCATGACCGCCAAGGGCGACAACGTGGCGATCCGACAGTGCGCGTCGCCGTCCTGCAACGAGGCGGCACTGACCATGACATGGCCCACAACGTCTCCACCGAGCTCGGCGACCAGTGACAGCTCTGGCACGAAGTTCCCAGACGCTCGGATCGCGCGCACAAGCCGCGGTTCGTCCGGAGATCCGAACGCAGCGCCAACGACCGCGTCGATCAGATCCGCATCGGCAGGGCGCTCGGCGCGGATCGTGAACGCGGCCGATGAAGGATCACGAGCTCGTCGCATCTCCTCAGCGGGCATAGCCGAAACCTTGCCACCTCCCGCCCCCGGGGGAAGACCTTCTGCAACGCTGCGGCCGCGGCCATGCTGGTGCCCCGTCAGGATCTGCTCAACCAGCCGCTGGTCGCTTCGGTGAGAGAGCCGAAGGAGTGGTCGCTCGACGAGCTGGACGAGCTGTCGCGCATGTTCGGCACGAGCCAAGAGGCGCTGCGGCGTCGCCTGACGACGATCGGCCGGGCTACACGCGAGTTCTACCTGCAGATGCGCGGCGAGTTCCTACACCGTTACGAGGTGCACCGCCGCAGCCGACCCAAGTCGAGCGGCGGCCCGGATTGGGACGTGATGCGGGTCCGGGATCTCGGCCGACGCTACGTGCGGGTCGTCACCGACGCGTACGCCCGTGACGCCATCGGACTATCGACGGTCTCGGACTTCCTCGGCACCAAGGTCAAGCACATCGACGCGATCCGCGAACGGGCCGACCGGTAAGACCATGCCGGTCGAGGTCCGCTACGTCGCTGATACGAGCGCGTTCATCAATTCGTGGACGCTGCTTTATCCGATGCGGCGGTTCGCGCCGTTCTGGGATCGGTTCGACGGCCTCATCTCGGAGGGCGCGCTGCGCTCGCCGTGGGAGGTGTTCGAGGAAATCAAGCGGAAGGCTGACGATCTCCACGACTGGGTCAAGTCGCGCCGCGAGGTGTTCGTCCCCATCGACGACGACCAGCAGCACCACGTCAGCCGGATCGTTAACCATTACCGCGGCATGCTTGCCACCGGTCACAACGCGGCGGATCCGTGGGTCGTCGCGCTCGCCAAGTCTCTGTCGGCGACCGTCGTCACGGAGGAGAAACCCGTGTCGCTGGCCAAGGGGAAGATGCCAGACGTCTGCGCTGCTGAGGATGTTGCTTGTCTCAACGTGCTCGGCATGATCGACGCCGAGGACTGGAACTTCTAGCCGTTGGAGACGCGCAAACGGGCTCTGCTAGCCATCGCGCCGCGACCGAATGCCCGCTATTGAGCGTCGCCATCGACAACACTCCATAGTCCGACGCCGCCGAATCGACGTTCCTGGGCCGTTATACCGTGTAGCCGCGGTGGCGACGTACGCCGTCAGTCCCGCGTGATGCGGTACAAGCCACCGCTGCCGCCGTCGTAGCCTCCGACGGCCCAGATGGTGCCGTCCGATGCGACCGCGACCTGGTTGATGGGTGTGTCTTCGAGGTAGATGTACCTGTGCCCCGAGAGGTCGAAGCAGAACACGCCCATGCCGTCGGTATCGCACCAGACGAGGTCGTCAGGCACACTGGCCGGGTCGGGCTCCCCGAGCACCCAAAGCAGCGGGCCCGGGGGGTTTGCCGAGTTGTCGGAGTCGCGGTAGCTGCTCAAGAGCAACACGGAGCCATCACCCATGATGGCGACGCGGTCCATGTCAAGCCGGTACGTCGGGTGTGTCTCGTCGAGGTCATGGCCCGCGTCGTCGCGGATGATGCGTTCGACGCCCGGCTCCACCTCCTCGGTCACGAGGCCGTCGGGGCCTGCCTCGTCCTGGGCGGTCACCCCGACCGCCCATCCAGCCAGTACGGCGATCAGAACAGGCACCGCCAACATGTGCTTCCGCATCGAACCCCCTTATTTCTCCCCTCGGTGGCTCCCTGGCAAACAGCGAACCCGCAGCGACCGTAGCTGCGGCACCCGAATCTGTGGCTCGAATATCCCGCGCCGCGCCAACGTCGTCGTGACACAGAGTGCCCTGATGGAGGATGTGAGGCAACGACGTTGCGGGTTTCCGTAGCGTCTGGGG
>JACCWY010000110.1 GCA_013697395.1 Chloroflexota bacterium
GACCAGGTCGCCGGTCCCGCGCGTCGAGGCCAGGCGAGCATTGGCCGGCGTCCGCTCGGCAGGCGCCAGGCGGGCCAGCCCGGAGGCGGCGGCCATCTCCACGAACGCGCCCCGCCCTCCGTCGAGCAACAGCCACTCGGCGTCGATCGGGCGGCCGAGCGCATCGGTCGTCGTGGTGCTGCGACGCTCGGCGGCAGTGCCGAGCGCATCGGCGACCGCGGCCAGCGTCCCCTCGCCGCCATCGGCCATCGGCTTGCGTATCACCGCGTCGTGCGGCCGCGCGTTGGACCAGCCGGCGGCGATCGCGGCGGCTACGCCCACCGAGTCGAGCGAACCGCCGAACGAATCGGGTGCGACGACGATGGTGAGCGCGCGTTCGCCTGCATCGGGCATCGTTGCAAGGATACGAGAAGCCCCGGCGGTGGGACCGCACCGCCGGGGCTGGGAGTCAGCGCGGGCTCAGCCGGTGCGAATCGCCCGGCCGGCCGCAACGGGCCGGTTGCGGAACAGGAGCATGCCGCCGCTCACGGCCACGGCAACGGCCGCAAAGATGCCGAGCGTCAGCGGAACCGGCAGCCAGGCGAGCTGGTCGACCGGTCCCACCGTCAACGTCGTCGGCTCGGATGTTTCGAGGTCGGTGTGCCTGATAGCGATCCGCCAGCTCCCCGCAACCGGGAAGGTGAGGCTGGCGGACCAGCGCCCGCCCCCGAGACTCGTCGAAGGCGCGGTGAGCTCGTCCCCGGTTTCGGGATGGATCGCCGTGAGCTCCACTTCGCCGAAGTCGACGGCGGTGACTCCGTGCTGGAGGAGCGTGAACTGGATCTCGTCTGCCTCGCCGGCAACTGGTGGGTCCTCCGACGTGCTGATCATCACGACCTCGGCCCAGCCTCCGGCCAGCGCGGTGCCGGTGATGAGCGCGAGGAGCGCTGCGAGCGTCGCCAGCCCCGTTCCGACCCTGGTGAGATGCCGCATGTCGTGGACCTCCTCCGGTGACGTGATCTGCGTCGATGCCACCCGTACACCGCTCCGGGCGGCGCGGTTCCCTACGGCGCGATCGACTCGGCGATCCGCAGCGTCCCATCCAGGCCGAGGCCGGACTCGATCCGATACAGCACGCCGCCGCGCTCCCAGACGAGCGTGTCGCTGACCAGGCGCGTGCGCTGCGACCGCTCGGCGCCTCCTGGATCCGTGTACCGGACGACGTGCGGCGGGCCTTCGATCCAGAAGCCCGCAGCGTCCACGACCAGGACCGGCGTGACGGTGGCGCCTTCCGCGACAAGCTTCTCGACCCGTTCCCGGTCGAGCGCGCCGTCGATGACCTGGACCAGCAGCCCGATCCCGCTGCCGGCGAGGTCGGGCAGCTCGTCGTCGGCCAGGTAGACGAGCGAGAGGACCTCGTGGTCGCCGACGACGTACGCCTCGTCGGGCGATCCGAGCGTCGCCGGAATGCCGGCGTCCACCGTGTCGGCCGGGATCGGGTCGCCCAGCGCCAGCGGTGAGGCGACAGGGTCGGCGGTCGGGAGCGTCGGAACGGTCGTGATCCGCAGTCCCGGGAGCACGAGCGCGACGGCGGCTGCGGTTGCCGCCACCACCAGCGTCGCGATCACGGCCAGAGCGGCCGCCCGGGGCCATGCGGACGGCCACCGCCGCCGTGCCGGCACTCGCTCCACGACCGACCCCCGCAGGTCCGGTGTCGGCGGAAAGGCGATCTCGGCAGCGAGCCGGAGGAGGGCCTGGTCCAGGCGGTCATCCATCGGTCCAGTCCTCCGTCGCACCGAGCCGTTGCGCGAGGCGGGCGCGGGCCCGCGAGAGCCGTGACTTGACGGTTCCGCGGGCAACGCCCGCCATCGCGGCGATCTCCGCCTCGGGGAGGTCCAGGAAGTAGCGGGCACCGATGACCAGGCGGTCGTCGGGCGACAGCTCGTTCACCGCGTCCAGCAGCCGCTGGCGCTGCTCCTCCGCGACCACCTCGGACTCGGCCGATGGAGCGGACGCATCAGCGACCGTGTTCGCCTCGACGCGCAGCCGCAGGCCGGCGCGGCGGCCGGCCGCCCGGCGTCGATTGCGCGCCGCGTTCACCGCGATCCGCAGCACCCACGGCCGAAACGGCTCCGCGTCACGGAAGCGGTCGAGCGCACGATATGCCCTCACGAAGGCCTCCTGCGCCGCGTCATGCGCCTCGGCCGCGTCGCCGAGGACAAGGTACGCGGTGCGAAACGTCATCTCCTGGTGCGCCGCCACCAGCGCCCCGTAGGCGTCGGCGTCGCCGTGCCGCGCGCGCGACACGAGCTCGGCCTCGTCCGGTGGACGGTCCTCCACGACCTGACTACCCCGCTCGGGGTTCGACGGTTCCGGGAGATGGCGGTGCGAATCGTCGCGATTCACACGGGCGCGTGCACACGCCCATCGCTCATCGGTCCTTCAGGGACTTCCGACGCTCGACGTAGGCGAGGACCGAATTCATCGGCGGGCGGATCTCGTCGCCGATCTCCAGGACCTCGAGGTTGAAGTGGTCCTTGCCGGTGTTGATGACCTTCATGCCGCGGCCGACCTCGGTCAACAGTTCCAGTCGGTGGCGCTCCTCCAGCTTGCGGATGGCGCCCTGCAGGATGACGTAGGCCATCTGCGACAGGTTCGGCAGCGGCTGGTTGCGATGGATGCGGCGCTCGAGGTCGACCTGCCCCAGGGCCGGCAGGCCCACCTGTTCGAGGATGTCGATGAGCAGGCCGATCTCGACGGCGTAACCGGTGAAGAAGGGCAGCCGCTCGAGCAGCTCCCGCCGGCCGGCGTATTCGCCCGACAGGGGCTGAATCATGCCGGACAGCTCGGGGAAGAACAGGTTGATGAGCGGGCGCGCCATGAGCTCGGTCACCCGACCGCCGCCCTCGGCCTGGAGGACGTCACCCTGCCGGATGGGCCGCTGGTAGAAACCCTTGACGTACTGGATCTTCGGCTCGCGCAGGAGCGGCCCCAGCAGCCCGTACACGAATCGGGGCTGGATGTTGCTGATGTCGGTGTCGATCCAGGCCACGACGTCGCCGTCGAGCACGTGAAGGCTCTTCCACAGCGCCTCGCCCTTCCCGACGTGCGTTCCGGTCTCCTTCAGGATCTGCGAGTGGCGATGCACCGGCACGCCCAGCTCGGTGGCGATCTCCGCCGTGCGATCCTTGCTGTCCGAGTCGATGACCACGATCTGATCGATGAGCGGGACCCGGTCCATCAGCGCGCTCTTGACCCGCTTGATGACGGTGCCGATCGTCTTCTCCTCGTTCAGGGCCGGCAGGCCGAGGCTGATCGTCAGGTTCTGGCGCTCCTTGAGCGCGACGAGCTTGCGGATGTCGGAGAACTCGTGGGCGTGGAAGGTGTTCTCGGCGAACCAGCGGTCGACCACCGCCGGCAGGGATCTGGTGCGCTCGACGTACGCATCGGCGTGGGCGAGCGTGCCCTCGCTGGCGCGCAGCTCATCGAACGTGGCCAACCCCAGCGACTGCTTCGTCTTGACGACGATCACGGTCGGCCGCGCCTTCGACGCCACGCTCTCGGCAAGCGTCCCGAACAGGTAGCGCCCGTCCGGGCTCGCGTTCGTCGGCTGGGCCGATGCGCCCATCACCACCAGCTGGTGGTTGGCCGCCTCCCTGATGATCGCCTGCCGCACCGACGACGCCTCGCGGATGAGGCCGGTAGCCCGTCGCGTCCCCGCGTGTTCGCGCACGAACGCGTCGACGGCCACCTGCTCGCGCTGAACCGCCCGGTCGCCGATCCCTTTCGGCACGACGTGCAGGACGACCATCTTTGCCCCGAAGCGCTTTGCGAGGTCGCGGCTGATGCGCATCGCCAGCTCGGCATGCGGGCCGCCGCGCACCGGGACGAGGATCGATTGCACCCTGTCGAGGCCACGCTGCTTGACGACCGCGATGTCGCACGGGCTCTCGCGCACGACCGCGTCGATGGTCGGAGAGAAGACCGGGCGCGGTTGCACCCGCTCCCCGGCCAGCGTCAGCTCGGTCGCCTCGGCCTCGGCCCGCGCGGATTGCGAAGCCGTCGGCGGGCCGCCCCATCCGAAGATGACCAGGTCCGATCCCTCTTCGCCGACCGCCTCGATCACCCCATCGGCAGCGTAGCGGCCGATGCGGACCATGGTCCGCAGCTCGACGCCTTCCTCGTCGCCGACGTCGAGCACCCGCTGGAGCAGCCGGCGTGAGGTGCGCGCCTGCGTCGCGCCCTCCGACAGGCTCACCCCCTCCGGTACCTCCACGATGCCGAGCACGGTGATCTCGGTCGGGCGCCCATTCGCGACGCCGGCGCCGATCCGGACGAGGTCGCGCGCCGTCCGCGGGTTGGCCAGCGGCAGGAGGATGCGATACGGCGTCCGGCGGCGAGCCGGCATCAGGCGGTGTCGCTCATGCCGCGCATCTCGCGCCAACGCGTGACAAGGTAGGGCTTCAGCTCCTCGAACTGGCGCGCCTGGTCGTCGACGACGCGCTCCGCCTGATCCGTCGTCATGTCGAGCGTGTCGCTGATGAAGCCGGCGGTGCGCCCGAAGTAGAGCGGCGTCAGCGCCGCGAGCAGCCGCTCTCGATCGGCGCCGGGACGGTTGAAGGCTACCAGTGTGTCGTACAGGCAACGGATCCACAGCTCGGCGCTGAAGTGGAAGTCGGCAGGGCTGCCGTCCAGCTCGAGCGCCATCACCCGATCCAGCTGCTCGGGCGCCAGCATCTCGGCCCACGCCTCGCTCTGCGTCAGCCGCGCCTGCTCCAGATTGTCGATCAGCTTGGCGTGGTTGACCGTGATCTCCTCGGGCGCGACGACACGCTCGAAGCCGTACTCCGGGATCGGGTGCGAGCCGCGAACGCGGAGCCATCGGTCCTCGTACCGACCGGCCAGCTTGAAGAGCGTTCCGACGACCTGGCGGAACATCGGCCCGAGGTCACCGGCCGGATCCTTGGCATCGTGGATCTTGGCGCCCAGGCGCGCCTGGCAGACGGCGAACCCCTCGTTGATGGCCGAGTGCGTCATCCAGATGTCGATCCCGAACCGAGCGGTCAGCTCGTCGAAGGTGTCGAGCTCCAGATAGCGGCCGACGAGGTCACCGCTGACCCCGAAGTCGCCGCCGATCGGCTGGCGGATGCGGGATCCGTACAGGGCGCGGGTGAGCGGGTAGCTGATGTTGTTCGTGATCGTGCCGTCGTACTTGTAGCGAGCGTAGAGGGGCGTCACGTAGTCGTAGCCGCCCTTCAGGATCGGTCCAGCCAGGAGCTCGACCCATTCGGGCACGATCGAGCGCAGGTCGGAGTCGACCATGACCATGGCCTTCACCTTGAGCTCGCGCGCCACCTCGAACAGGGCGCGCACTGCGGTGCCCTTCCCGCTGATGCCCTGGTACGTGAAGCTGATGCGCTGGAGCTTGTGCTTCGGGCTGACCAGGATGATCTTCTCGAGGTAGTCAGGGCTCTCGGTGCTGACCGCCACCCGCGGCGTGTCGTCAGGCGAGCCGCCGTCGCTGTTCACGAGGATCGGCTTCAGCTCGGGGAAGTACTGGACCATGCCGGCGGTCGTGGCCCGCACGACGTAGCCGATCGTCTCGGCGTTGCCGAACGACGGGATCCCGACCATCAGGTCGGCGGAGCCGATGCGGCGCACCTCCGCGATGCCATCGGCATCGAGCGCCGAGGAGGGCACGGCGGCTGGCTTGGCGGTCAGGTCGGAGCCTCCTCGATCGGTCTTCGACGGGTCGGTGCTCGTGTCACTGATGGTACCAGCCGGCCGGCGGATCGGCCGATCAGCGGAGCGCTCGATGGATCGAGCCGCATCGGCGCAGCCTGCGTTCTGCGCTGCACGTGCGCGATCCATCGAGCACCTGTTCGCAGGAGCTGCACGCAGCCGCGCCGCTCACGCCGAGGAACGCTCGGGATACCGTGAGATTCGCGCGCCGCAGGGGCCCAAATTGAAGCCGGCTCGACGTATCGAGGACCCGTCAGTCGCGCACGCGGCGGACGTGGTCTCCCCGGCCGCCGAGCATCCGGCCCATCATGCTGCGCGGGGCCTCCGCACGCAGCGACAGCTTGAGCCAATCCTCGGTGCGCTCACCGGGCCGGTACCGCGAGTTCATGTGCTTGGCCACGTAGTGGGTGAAGCCGTTCGCGCGCCAGCCGACGAGCCAACCGCCCAATGGCTGCTTGACGACCTGGCTGAGGCGCACGCGGATCCCCTCGTCGATGACCGACTCCAGCAGCCGGCGTCGCTCCTGGAACGGCACGTCGTGGAGCGGCATGCCCTCGAGCTCCACGAGGTCGATCGCCACGAACGCGCGGCGGCGCTCGGTCTCGAGCGGATCGGGAATGTCCTGCGCGAGCCCTTCGGCGGCGAGCGTCTCGGCCCAGGCGCGCGCCGGGCTGCCATCACCGACGAACGGCTGTGCCGTCCACACGCCGTCGACGAGCGCCTCGTCGGCCAGGATGGCGGCGGCCAGGGTCTGGGCGGCGTCGGCCGTCTCGCCATCGTCGGCGATCGGCTCCCCGAACTCGTCGGTCAGGCTGAGGCGACCGCCGTCAGCCCGGGCCAGCATGCGCACCCCCGGCCAGAGCGGCTCGAAGAGCCACTCGACGCTGAGCACCTCGGCGTTCGCATCCACCGGTAGCTGCGGAAGGACCGGCTCGTCCATCACGGCAAGCGTACGCCCTGCGGGCGGCTTCGGCTCAGGTCCGGTCGTAGAGGTTGAGCTGCCCCTCCTCGACCCTGGCGCCGACCTCGGCGCGGATCGCCTCCCAGGCATCGAGGTCCCACTCGCCGACGAAGGTGATCGCGGTCCCCTCCTTGCCGGCACGCCCCGTCCGCCCGATGCGGTGGACGTAGGTGTCGGCGTCCTCGGGGATGTCGTACGAGACCACGTAGGGCAGGTCGGTGATGTCGAGCCCGCGGCTGGCGACGTTGGTTGCGATGAGGAACTGGATCTTGCCGGCGCGGAAGGCGGCGAGGGTCCGGTCCCGCTCCCGCTGCGAGAGGCCGCCGTGCAGGCCGGCGACGTTCTTCCCGCGACGCTGAAGGGTCGAAGCCAGCCGGTCCACCCCGATCTGGGTGTGCCGGAAGACGAGGAGCCGATCGAAGCCGAACTGGTCCGTCAGCTCCAGGAGCGCGGCGACCTTGTCCTGCTCGGCCACGAAGTACACGACCTGGCGCACCGTCTCGACCGTCTTGAGGTCGGGGCGCACCGTGACGTGGGCCGGGTCACGCTTCATGAAGCGGTCGCAGATGCGCAGGATCGCGTACGGCATGGTGGCGCTGAAGAGGGCCGTCTGTCGCTGGCGCGGGCTGCGGGCCAGGATCGTCTCGACGTCGACGATGAATCCCATATCGAGCATCCGATCGGCCTCGTCGAGGATGACGGTGTGGACCCGGTCGAGCCTGAGCTCCCCCCGACGGATCAGGTCGAGCACGCGCCCCGGCGTGCCGATCACGACCTGCGCCCCGCGCTTGAGACCCTCGATCTGCTTGTCCATCGACGAGCCGCCGTAGATCGCCACCGTGCCCACGCCACGGAACTGGCCGAGGCGCGCGATCTCGTCGGTAACCTGCACGCACAGCTCGCGCGTCGGCGTCAGCACAAGCGCCTGGACATGCATGCTCGATGGCTCGATCTTCTCGATGATCGGGATACCGAACGCCGCGGTCTTACAGGTGCCGGTCTGCGCCTGGCCGATGAGATCCTCGCCGCGGCGCAGCGGGGGGATGGCGCGCGCCTGCACCTCGGTCGGGGTCACGAAGCCCATCTTCTCGATGGCCCGCGCGATCGTGGCGGGAACCTCGATCTCGCCGAAGCGATAGCCCGCGGCGGCGGCCAGGACGGCGGCCTCCAGCTCCGATGGGGCGGCATGCTCGTCGGTGGCGACCTCGAGCGCCACCGCTTCGCTTGCGACGCGCGGTGCCTGGCGCGGTGCGCGGCGTCTGCGCGCGCGGGAGGTATCGGTCTCGGGCAAATGGACTCCGAAGTGGGATGGGGCGTCGCGGCGGCCGGTCCTGCCGCGGTGTCGAGGGGCGCGTCGGGCGGACGCGCTAGCGTCCCGGTGGGTGACGCCGCCGCAGGGATGCTACCACGGGACCCCCCTCCGTACCGTGCGCGTGCCCGGGCGGCGGGTCGATGGCCGCGTGCCGCGCGGCGTGCTGCGGATGGCGTCGCAGGCGGTGTGCAAGGAGCCCGTGACTGGGGCTGAAGATGAAGGCAAGCAGGAAGGCGAGCGTGGCGACGAGCACGATGGCGCCTCCGGGACTCCAGCCGAGGTGATAGCTGACGTACCAGCCGATGACGCCGTAGAGGGCGCCGAGCGCGGCGCCGGCGACCATCATCGGCGTGAAGCGGTCGACCAGCAGCCGTGCCGTGGCCGCCGGCGTGACGAGCATGGCCAGCACCAGGATGATGCCGACTGCGGACAGGCTGACCACGATCGTCGCCGTCAGCAGCAGCAGGAGCAGCAGCTCGAGGGCGAAGACCGGGTAGCCGAGGGCCTGGGCATAGACGCGGTCGAAGCTTGCAAGCAGCAGCTCCTTGCGCAGCGCGACCAGCACGCCGACGACCGCGAGCCCGGTCACGGCGCTGAGGGCGATCTCGTCCCAGCCGACGCCAAGCAGGTCACCCACGAGGAAGGCGGACAGGTCGCGCTGGTATCCCGACTGCGTGCTGATCAGCACGATACCGAGCGCGAAGGCACCGGCGAAGAAGATGCCGATGGCGGTGTCCTCGCGGATCCGCTGCCCGCGGCTCACGATCGCGATGGCGACCGATGTCAGCGCCCCGGCGATCATCGCGCCGGCGAAGACGGAGACGCCGGCAACGTAGGCAAGCACGACGCCGGGGAAGACGGCGTGGCTCAGCGCGTCGCCGATGAACGCGAGGCGCCGCAGGACGACGTAGGCACCGATCGCGCCGCAGGTGGCTCCCATCAGGACCGCGGCCACGAGGGCGCGCTGGAACAGCTCCAATGCGAGCGGATCGGTCAGCCAGCCCATCGGCTCGACCCTCTCCTAGCCCGCATCGGGGTGTGCGTGGCCGCCGTGGTGATGGCCCCCGCCGTGGACGTGGGCGTGATCGCCCGAATCGACGATCATCACCTCGCCGCCGAACGTCGCGTGCAGCGTCTGGGGCGTGAACGTCTCGTCGGGCGGTCCGTGGGCCACGACCCGGCCATTCACGAAGCAGAGAAGGTCGCTCACGTCCGCGGCCCCTTCGAGGTCGTGGGTCGCGTGGAGGATCGTGGCTCCGCCGTCGCGCAGCTCGCGCATGAGGGCGGTGATCGCCTCCTCCGTGCCGCGGTCGACGCCGGTCATCGGCTCATCCAGCAGCAGGACGGAGGCCTCCTGCACAAGTGCGCGCGCCAGGAAGACGCGCTGCTGCTGGCCTCCCGAGAGTGCACCGATCTGCCGCCCGCCGAGGTCCGCCATGCCGACGCGCTCGAGCGCGCGGTCCACGGCGTCGCGGTCGGCCACGGTCGCGCCGCGCACCGGACCGATGCGCGGATATCGGCCCATCATCACGACCTGGGACGCGCCGATCGGGAAGCTCCAATCGACGAGCTCGCGCTGTGGCACGTAGGCGACATCGCTCCGTCGCTCGTCGATCGGCACGCCTCCCAGGCTGACCGCTCCGCGCCGGCGCGGCACGAGGCCCAGGATCGCGCGCAGCAGCGTGCTCTTGCCGCTCCCGTTGGGACCGATGACGCTCACCAGCCGGCCGGGCGGGATGGCCAGCGTCACGTCTTCGAGCGCCCAGCCCTCGCCATAGCCGGCCCACAGGCCCTGGATTGCGAGAAGGCCGCCGTTCGTGGTCATGATGAGACACAGTATCGCCACACCGGACACCGCCGGTCAATGGCGTGCTAGCCTCTGCTCATGGCCGCTCCCGCGCTCGATCCGGTCTCCACGGCCGACCGCCTGGCCGCGGCCGGCGAGCGCGTCACGCGCCAGCGCCTGCTCGTGGCCGACGCGCTGGCCGCCGTCGGCCGCCGAGTCACCGCCCAGGACCTGTACGACCGCCTTCGGCGCCGGGACCCGCGCATCGGGCGCGCCACCGTGTTCCGTACGCTCGAGGCGCTCGTCGTGGCCGGTGTGGCGCGCCGCCTGGAGCAGGACGGGCACGTCTATGGCTACGTCGCCTGCCGCCCGGAGCATCACCATCACCTCGCCTGCGACCGGTGCGGACGCGTCGAGGAGATCGAGGAGGCCTACATCACGCCTGTCGCGGAACGCCTCGCCGCCGATCGCGGCTTCAAGGTCGACGACGCTCGGCTCGACTTCTACGGACTGTGCGCGCGCTGCGCCGTCGAGGTCGGCTCCGTCAGCTCATCGGGCTGAAGCGGCGACCTTGGGGGGATCAATCGCTTCCGAGCCCGCCCGGGCGGTGTCGGCATAGCCATTCGGATGCGCCGTGCGCCAGGCCCACGCATCGGCCAGCATCCGCTCCAGGGTCGAGTGCTGCGGCTGCCAGCCCAGCTCCCGGCGCGCGCGGCGCGACGAGGCGACGAGGACGGGCGGGTCGCCCGACCGGCGTTTCACGGGGCGGGCCGGGATGGGGCGGCCGGTGACGCGTCGCGCGGATTCGACCACCTCGCGCACGCTGAATCCGGCGGCCGACCCAAGGTTGTAGACCTCGAACGACGGATCGCCCTCGCCGGTCGCCTCGAGCGCCAGGAGGTGCGCGTTCGCCAGGTCGCGCACGTGGATGAAGTCCCGGATGCAGGTGCCATCCGGGGTCGGATAGTCCTGTCCGTGGATCTGCACGTGGGTCGCCTCCCCGGCGGCGACGCGCAGGACGAGGGGCACCAGGTGGGTCTCCGGGTCGTGGTCCTCACCGTTGTGCTCGGTGGCGCCTGCCACGTTGAAGTAGCGCAGGCTGATGCCGCGAAAGTCGTGCGCGGCGCAGAACCAGCGCATGGCGCCCTCGAAGGCGAGCTTCGTGGCGCCGTACGGGTTGATCGGCTCGGTGCGATCCGCCTCGGCGATCGGGACCCGGCGCGGCTCACCGTATACCGCTGATGTGGAGCTGAAGACGAGCCGAGGCACGCCGGCGCGCTTCATCGCCTCGAGCAGGACCACGCCGCCGCCGACGTTGGTCCGGTAGTAGAGGCCCGGATCGTCCATCGACTCGCTCACCAGCGAGCGGGCCGCGCAGTGCAGGACGGCATCGACGCCGTCGCGCAGCAGGCGCTCGAGCCGCGCGCCATCGGCGATGTCGCCGACCTCGAGCCGCACGCCGTCGGGCACCGCCGCGGCGTGGCCGCTCGTCAGGTTGTCGTACACGACGACCTCGTGCCCGGCCTCGAGGAAGCGCTCCACGCTCGTCGACCCGACGTAGCCCGCGCCGCCGATCACGAGCAGCTTCAATCCAGGCTCCCCTGTTCGCTCAACGTGCCGAACTGGCCGGCTGGGCGGCTTCGCTCGCCTGGCGCGCGAGGGTCGGGGTGAGCTGCAGCGAGACGCGCGTCGCGCCGGCAGCGACGGCCTCGGTCAGCTGCTCCACGCTGCGGAAGCGCCCGCACGCCTTGACGCCGATGCGCGGGCCGACGCTGTCACGCAGCACCTTCGTGCGCGCGACGGTGCCGCGCGCGGTCGCGGCGCCGGGGCTGGTGACCACGTGATCGGCACCCGCACGCTCCGCCAGCCGGCAGGCGCGCCGGACGAGCTCCTCGCTCATCGGCTCGGCCTCGATGATCACGCCGGCCGCCGCAAGCGCGGAGTGCGCCATGTCGACGACGGCGAGCATGTCATTGAACACGGTCTCGTCGTCGCCCGAGCTGAGCGCGCCCCCATTGAGGACGAAGTCGATCTGCGTCGCGCCCTGCTCGAGGGCCTTCGACGCCTCGAAGGCCTTGACACTCAGCAGGTGCCCGCCATGCGGGTAGCCGATGACCGTTCCCAGGGTGACGCGCGAGCGGCCCAGTTGCCGCTTGGCGACCTTCACCAGCCATGGGCTCACGGTCAGCGCGGCGAGGTCGTGCTCGACGGCCATGGCCACCGCGGCGTCGAGCTCGGCCAGCGAGGCATTCGGCTGCGTCAGCCGGTGCTCGAGCCGGACGGCTCGACGCACACTAGCGGTCATGGGTGGCACGGTCCTCCGCTCGGTTGGCAGCCTTCGTCCAGACCATCGTCTTCGGACGGCCGATTGTAGCAGCGTCCCCTCGCATGTCAGCCACCCAGCGTCCTGTCCGGAGGCTGCGCGGTGCTCGCCGTCACCGCTCCGCAGCGACTTCGACCGCAAGGCGGAGCAGTACCGACCGCTCGTTGAGCGACGGATCATCGACGGCGCGCTCCACGAGCCGGTCGAGGACATGGCCGATGCGGGGGCCAGGGTCGATGCCGAGCTCGCGCTGGAGGTCGTGCCCGTCGATTGCCAGCCGGCTGCGGAGCAGCAGGTCGGGCTGACGCTCGAGCTCGAGGTGGAGCCGGCGCTCCAGGTCCGCCTGGTTCGCCTCGCCGCTGGTGCCGACGCCGGACGCGGCGTTGTCCGCCCGGCGCAGCGCGAAGAGGACCGTCGTGCCGATCGGCTCGAGGCGGCGGATGAAGCGCCGCACGGCCGCATCGGTCCAGGTCTCGTCGTACGCGTACATGTGATGGCGGACGGCGTGGATGATCCGGGCGGCCTCCCAGCCGGGCACCCGAAGACGACCGAGGACCTCCGCCGCCAGCTCGGCGCCGACGCGCTCGTGGCCGATGAAGTGGCCATCCGCCAGTGTCGTGGCCTTGCCGATGTCATGGAGCAGCGCGCCGATGCGGACGCTGGCATGCTCGTCACGGGGAACGGCGTCGACGGCAGCCAGCGTGTGGTCGAGTGCGTCGCCGGGAGCGAGCTTCGCCTGCGGCACCCCGCGCAGCGCGGCAACCTCGGGGAGGATGGGTGTCAGCAGGCCGACGTGTTCCAGGACGCGGATCGCCCGCGAGGGCACCTCGGCCGCGAGGATACGCACGAGCTCATCCCGGATCCGTTCGGGCGAGACGGCCGCGATGGTCGGCGCCAGCTCGCGCAGGGCGGCCTCGGTCGCCGGCTCGATGGCCAGCCCGAAGCGCCCGGCGAAGCGAGCGGCTCGCACGAGGCGCAGCGCGTCCTCGCCGAAGCGCTCGCGGGGCTCGCCCACGGTGCGGAGGAGCCGGGCTTCCATGTCCGCCCGGCCGCCGAACGGATCGACCACGCGTCCCCGGCCGGCGTCGAGGTCGGTCGGCACCCACGCGACCGCGTTGATCGTGAAGTCCCGCCGTCCCAGGTCCTCCTCCAGCGAGGCGCCGAAGCGCACCTCGTCGGGGCGTCGGCGGTCGGAGTACCCATCCTCGGTCCGATACGAGGTCACCTCCACCGGGGACGGGCCGACGATCGTCACCGTGCCGAAGCGGTTCTGCCAGACCGCCTCGGCGAAGAGCGGCGCGACCTGCTCCGGGCGCGCCGAGGTCGCCACGTCCCAGTTATCGATCGAGCCGGCGTCCCCGCCGCCGAGGTCGCGCACGCTGCCGCCGACGAGGGCAACCTCGTGGCCCGCGCCGGCCAGCACCGCCAGCACGCGGCGAACGGTGTCGGGCAGGCCGGGATGAGTCACCTCGTCGGCAGGTGGCACGGGGGCCGGCACTCAGCCGGCGGCGGGAATGGGTCGGTTCGGGCGGATCGGCTCGAGGAAGAGATAGCTGCGCCATGCGTCGTTCCGCTCGTCGATGAGGTACGTGCCGAACAGGTAGCGCAGGTCCGCGCGCGGCGCGCGTGGCTCGCGCAGGAGCCTCATACGGGCTTCGGCGACCGTCTTGCCGCCCTTGCGGTGGTTGCACGCGCGACACGCGGCGACGAGGTTGTCCCACTCATGCCGGCCGCCGCGGTGCTTGGGCATGACATGGTCGATCGTCAGGTCGCGGCTCGTCGTGCCGCAGTACTGGCACGTGTGGCGGTCGCGGGTGAAGACCTCGCGCCGGCTCAGCTTGACCCGAGGCTGGGGTCGCTTGACGTGATACTGGAGCCGAATGACCGACGGCGCCGGAATCTCGATCGTCGGGGTGTGGATGACCTGGTGGTTCCGCGCCAGAAGCTCCGCCTTCGACGCTCCGAGCAGCCTGAAGGCGCGCCTGATGTCACAGACGTTGAGCGGTTCGTAATTCTGGTTCAGGACCAGGACGGGGGCATTGATCATCATCGAGCGCCTTTCCTGCGCGCGATCATACCAACGAAACCCGATCGTGCCTGCGGTCCCGACCTGCCCGAGGCAGCTCGCTCGGGTTGGCACACGGCCGCCTTGCACCGCGGTGGGCCATCGAGCACGCCACGAGTAGAATGGAGCGTCGAATCCCCGGCGCCGCGAGGCGTCGCATCGGTCCGAGCACAGGAACACGCATGACCACGATTGAACGATCAACCTGGGCCACCAAGGTCGGCCTCGCCCGCATGCTTGCCGGCGGGGTGATCATGGACGTCGTCACCGCCGACCAGGCGCGCGTCGCCGAGGAGGCCGGCGCGGTCGCGGTCATGGCGCTTGAGCGCGTGCCGTCGGACATCCGAAAGTTCGGCGGGGTGGCGCGCATGAGCGACCCGCAGCTGATCAACGAGATCAAGGCGGCGGTCAGCATCCCGGTCATGGCGAAATGCCGGATCGGCCACTTCGCGGAGGCCCAGATCCTCGAGTCGCTCGAGGTCGACTACATCGACGAGTCCGAGGTGCTCACGCCGGCCGACGAGGAGCATCACATCGACAAGCACAACTTCAAGGTGCCGTTCGTCTGCGGCTGTCGCGACCTGGGCGAGGCGCTGCGACGCATCGGCGAGGGAGCAGCCATGATCCGCACGAAGGGCGAGGCGGGCACCGGCGACATCGTCGAGGCGGTGCGGCACATGCGCGCCGTGCAGAAGGGGATCCGCCAGCTGCAGACGATGCGCAGCGACGAGCTGTTCGCGGCGGCCAAGGAGCTCCGCGCACCCTACGACGTCGTCAAGGCGACGGCCGAGGCGGGCGCGCTGCCCGTCCCGAACTTCAGCGCCGGCGGCGTCGCCACACCGGCCGACGCCAGCCTGATGCGGCAGCTCGGCGCGGAGGCCGTCTTCGTGGGCAGCGGCATCTTCAAGAGCGAGCATCCCGAGCGCTATGCCGCCGCCATCGTCAAGGCGGCCACGCACTACGACAATCCCGAGATCCTGGCCGAGGTGAGCGCCGGCCTGGGTGAGCCGATGCGGGGCATCTCGCTCGGCGAGATCCCGCCCGAGGAGCGGCTCGCCGCCCGCGGCTGGTAGCGCCGGAGCACCAGTGACCAGCGAGGGTCGTGCGCCGCGTGTTGGCGTGCTCGCCGTCCAGGGCGCGGTTCGCGAGCACGTCAACGCCATTCGCGAGATCGATGCCGAGCCGGTCGAGGTGCGGCTGCCGCGCGACCTCGTCGACCTCGACGCCCTGATCCTGCCCGGCGGCGAATCGACCACGATGCGCAAGCTCATCGACGCCTACGGCCTGCGCGAGCCGATCCTGTCGCTGGCTCGTGGCGGCGCCCCGCTGCTCGGAACCTGCGCCGGCATGATCCTGCTGGCCGATCGCCTGGCCGATGGCGAGGCGCCGTACTTCGGCCTGCTCGACCTCGAGGTCCGGCGCAACGGCTATGGGCGCCAGCTCGACAGCTTCGAGACCGACCTCGACGCGCCCGGGCTCGGGGGCCAGCCGCTCCACGGCGTCTTCATCCGCGCGCCGGTCGTGTCGGACCTGGGTCCGGACGTCGAGGTCCTCGCCCGCGATCCGGACGGCATGCCGGTCGCGGTGCGCCAGGGCCGCGTGATGGCGACCGCCTTCCATCCGGAGCTGACCGGCGACCGGCGCATGCACCGGCTGCTCGTGTCGCTGATCGGTCGGGGCGCGGGGCGTTCCGCGTGATCGAGGTCGAGCGCACGATTCGCGCGGCGCGCCTCACCGATCGCCAGGCGCTGACCGACCTGTCCCGCCGGGTCCACGCCGCGTCGGACGCGCACCGCCGCAGCCTGGGCGTCCCGGCTCCAACCGCCGAGTCGCCGCGTATCAGCCTGTCGACCCTGATTCCTTCCTGGCTGCCGCTCCGGGCGCCATCGGTCCACCTGGTGGCGGAGGTGCACGGCGAGATCGTCGGGTCGTGCCGCGCCATCGAGGAGCCGCACCGCGACGACTGGGTGATCACCGAGCTGGATGCGGCCGACGGGCCGATGGCGGCCGAGGTCCGCTACTACCTGCTCGGCGCGCTCGTCGAGGAGGGCGCCCGCCACGAGGTGGCGCGCTTCCACGCCGCCTGTGCCGACGTCCGGGAGAATCTCGAGCTGTTCGGGCAGTCCAGCTTCATGGCGTACGCGCAGGAGGAGATCTGGTGGCGGCCGCCGGAGCCGGCACACGGGCCCAGGTCGTGGGTGCGATCGATCATCAGCCGCGACGGCCGCAAGCGGCGAGCGGATGAGGAGGGGGAGCTCCGGCCGGCGGGTGCGCCCGACGCGTGGCATCTGTTCGACCTGTGGTCCCACGCGACGCCGCCGGCCATCGCGCGGCTCGAGGGCTACGGCGCAGCCGACTGGGAGTCGGTCGGGCACGAGGGGATCGTGCCACGCTCGGCGCTCAACCCGATCCTGCATTTCAGCGAGATCGAGGCCTGGCTCATGCCCGCCGAGCAGCGGGCGGGTGGCTTCGCACAGCACGGCGCCTGCCGTTCGGGCCCGCACTACCTTCGCTTCCTGGTGCGCGACGGGACCGACGGCGCGCGGTTCCTGCGCCTGGTGCTCGGGCGCATCGGCGGTGACGCCACCGCTGCAGGCATCCTAGCTCCGGTGCGAACATACGAGTCGGCGGGCACGCGCGCCGCAGAGGCAGTCGGCTTCGAGCCGATCGGACGCGTGACGCTTCTCGTGCGCGAGGTGCGCGCACAGGTCCGGCAGCCGGCGATGGTTCCGGCGACCCGCTGACGACGCAGGAGGGCGAATCGACCGTGGCGCGACGCGAGACGACCGACGACCTCGATGCCCTGATGGAGGCGCTGCCGCCGGAGATCTGTGATCGCCTGCGCGGGCTGGCGAATCGCACGGACCTGCTGGAGGTGGTCATGGACCTCGGCCGCCGGCCGCAGGCACGCTTCACCACCGGCGAGGAGGACCTGCTCGATCGGGAGATCACCGACGCCGACATCGCCCACGTCATCGATCACATCGGCGTCTTCGGCGACGACAACCGGGCCGGGATCGAGCGCACGCTCCACCGGATCAGCGCCATCCGCAACCGCTCAGGCAAGGTCGTCGGGCTGACCTGTCGCATCGGGCGCGCGGTCTTCGGCACCATCGACATCATCCGTGACATCACCGAGTCCGGACACTCGATCCTCATCCTCGGCCGGCCCGGCGTCGGCAAGACGACGATGCTGCGCGAGGTGGCACGGGTCCTGGCCGACGACCTCGGCAAGCGCGTGGTGGTGGTCGATACGTCGAACGAGATCGCCGGCGACGGGGACATCCCGCATCCGGGCATCGGCGACGCGCGCCGCATGCAGGTCCGCACGCCGACCGAGCAGCACGCGGTCATGATCGAGGCGGTCGAGAATCACATGCCCGAGGTCATCGTCATCGACGAGATCGGGACCGAGCTCGAGGCCGGCGCCGCGCGGACGATCGCGGAGCGCGGCGTTCAGCTCGTCGGCACCGCGCATGGCAACACCCTCGACAACCTGATGCTCAATCCGACGCTGTCGGACCTCGTCGGCGGCATTCAGCCGGTGACGCTCGGTGACGAGGAGGCGCGCCGGCGCGGGACGCAGAAGACGGTCCTGGAGCGCAAGGCGCCGCCCACCTTCGACGTCCTGGTCGAGATCGTGGAGCGTGACAATGTCATCGTCCACCGCAACGTGGCGGAGACGGTCGACGCCATCCTCCGCGGCCACATGGTCCCGCCCGAGGCGCGCTACCGCGACGATGCGGGCGAGCTGAAGGCCATGACGAAGTACGACTACCGGCTCAGCGAGACGCCGTCGGGCACTCCCGCCTTTGCCCCGCTCGAGCCCGCCGGCGGGTTCGGCGCGTTCAGCCGCGGAGGGCGCTCGGGAGGCGGATCCGGTGGTGGCCGATACGAGCGTGGCAGCCTTCGACCGCTTCCCGGGGGAGGCGGCGGCGAGACGAGTGGCCGCGGACGCACGCTACCCGGTGAGCGAATCTCCAGCGCCGCCCCGCTTTCGGAGCGCGATGCGCGCCGCGAGCTGGAGCGCGCCCTGTCGGAGATGGATGACGAGGCATCGGTCGACCGTCCCATCGGCGCGCAGCTCGCTCCACCCGACCGCGCGCGGTCGCATCGGCCGATGAGCGTGTTCGCATTCGGCGTCAGCCGCAAGCGCCTGGAGCAGGCGGTGCGCGAGCTGGGCGTGCCGGTCACCGTGGCCCGCGAGCTCGACGAGGCCGACGCAGTCGTCACCCTGCGCAACTACTACCGCCGCAAGCCGGCGGCGCTGCGCGACGCCGAGTCGCACGGCGTGCCGATCTACGTGCTCAAGACGAACACGATCCTGCAGATGGAGAACATGCTCGCCTCGCTGTTCGACCTGGAGGCCAACCCGCAGGAGGCGGCGATCCGTGAGACGGCCGAGGCGATCGGCCTGGTGCAGGCCTCCGGGCGACCGGTGGAGCTCGCGCCACAGAACGCCTACGTGCGACGGCTCCAGCACCAGATGGCAGAGAAGAACGCTCTCATGTCGCGCTCGCGCGGCTCGGAGCCGAACCGCCGCGTCGAGCTCGTCCCCGACGAAGGCGGCTCCTGGCGGTGACCGGCCGCGCCGGTCGCATCGTGCTGGTCGTGGTCCTGGCGGTGATCGTGCTCGCGCTGGTCATCACCAGCGTCCTGCCGCCACCGGCGTGAACGACGAGTCGTCGGGGCACGGCCGGTTCATCACCCTCGAGGGCCCGGAGGGAAGCGGCAAGACGACCGCGGCCCGCCACCTGGCGCGGTGGGTCCGCGACCGGGGCATCGCCACGGTCCTGACGCAGGAGCCCGGGGGCACGCCGCTGGGCGAGGAGATTCGGCGCATCGTGCTGCACATGCGCGGCATGAGCGACGACCTCGACCCGCGCGCCGACGCGCTGCTGTATGCAGCCGCCCGCGCCCAGCATGTCGCCCGTGTCATTCGGCCCGCGCTCGAGCGCGGCGAGTGGGTCGTCTGCGCTCGCTACCTGGACTCCTCGCTCGCCTACCAGGGTGCCGGCTACGGCAACGACCCCGACGAGATGCGCAGGCTGCAAGCGTTCGCGACGTACGGGCGCCGGCCTGACCTCACGCTGCTGCTGGACCTGCCGGTCGCTGTCGGGCTCGAACGCACCCGCCGCCGCGCCGAGTGGAACCGCTTCGAGGACACCGAGACCGCCGCCTTCTTCGAGCGCGTGCGCAGCGCATACCTGGCCCTGGCCGCCGCGGAGCCCGACCGGTTCGAGATCGTCGACGCGTCCGGGTCAGTGGAGGAGGCGGACCTGGCGATCCGCGCCATCATCGAGCCGACGCTGGCCAGCTGGTCCTGACAGGCTCTTCGCATCGGGCGTTGACGGCGCAACGCTGTCAGATGGCACCCGTGGTGCCGTTAGCCGGGAAGATGGATGCGTCGGCGGGCGTCGCGATCGATGCCACGCTCAACCGAGCCGCCGGTAGCGCTGGTGCCTGCGCACTCGGTGCCTAACGGCACTGGTGGTGCCGAGTGACGCTTGGCCGAGCCCCTCCGCGCCATCGTCGCGCCACCGGCCGCCGCTCAGTCACCGTCAAGGAGCGAGGAAGCGGCCGACGTCTTCCCACCAGTCGAGCAGCGCGGTCATGTCGCGATCATCGCGCAAAGCCCTGGCGAACAGCCGGCTGTCGTCGTATGCCCAGAGCAGCACGGCGTCGCCAGTCTCCGATTCATAGCAGACCAGCGTTCCGCTGATGTCGCCGAAGGTCCACGTCTCGATGGCCGGGCGTCCCTCGCGGCAGGTGCCCGGCGATGCGCCCACCAGCCCACCATGCGCCGCGATGGCGATGCCGGCGGGGTCGGGGTTGGGGACGGGCACTGGCGCCGTCAGCTCCCACAACGAGAGACGATCCGGCGCCGAGATACCGCCGAGATCGCACTCGATGCTTCCGGCCGACGGCGCGCGATGGACCACCGTGGGCTCGCCCGGAATTCGTTCCACCCCCAGCACCGGACTGTCCCCCGGATCAGCGCGCTGGCAGCGGTCGCGGTCGCCCGCCGCAAGCAGCTCTAGGAGGCGGGTCTCGGCGGCGCTCGGAAACGCTGCATCGCCGCTGGGCGAGGGCGCGGATGATGCCGACACCGCTGCCGTGGTCGTGCCCATTGCGGGGGAGGCGCTCGAGCCGGGCCCACCCGCGCTTTCGCGAACGAGCGCGCCGCCGATGAGCGCGATGGCCACGATCAACAGCGGGATCGCCAGCGCCGCCGCGGCGATCGGCCACCTTCCGACCACCCGGGGCCAGCGGGAAGTGACGACGACGTGGCCGGGTGGCATGACCCGGTAGAGGCCGATCGGCTCCGAGATGCCCTTGAGCCGCCTGCGGCCGCGCGGCACGAAAGTGACGTCGAGGTAGGTGCGGGTCAGCGCGCGGACGGCATCGGTGACGAGCAGCTCGCCGGCTCTGGCCTGGGCGCAGACGCGCGCCGCAACGTTGACCGCCGACCCGACGTAGCCCTCCTCGGTGGCGACCGTCTCGCCGGCATGGACCCCGATGCCGACCGGGATCGGCCCACCGGCAGCTGCCTGGCTCTCGGCGGCACCCACCAGGATCCGGAGCCCGCAGTTGACCGCCGCGCTCGGCGAGCCGAAGACGACGTAGAAGCTGTCGCCCTCGGTCTTGATCTCGGCACCGGCGAACTCTGCGACCGCCTGGCGCACGAGGCCGCGATACTCGCGCAGCAGGCCCACGGCGGCATGGTCACCGTGCGACTCGACCCACGCGGAGTAGTTGCGCAGGTCGGCGAACAGGAAGCCGCGAGCGACACTTGCTGGCTGGTCGTCCATCACGGCGAGGCCCTCCGCGGATGTCGCTGGAGTTTAGGAGTCGGCAGGCGGAGAGTCCATCGGCATCGGCGCGTGGTCGACCACCGAGCGCGCTCGACAGCACGCCCCCTTGATGAGCGCCGAGGGCTGCGTGGCGGGTGGCCCTCGGACGCTCCCCTGCGCCATACTGGCGGCTGGCCGTCGCCCGCCGTGCCTGGGCTGAATGAAGGAGCCGTCCCGCCGTGAAGCTCGTCACCGCCATCGTGCACAACGAGGATGCCGCGACACTCGTCGACGCCCTGCTCGAGAAGGAATTCCGCGCGACCCGTTTCAACTCGTCCGGCGGCTTCCTGAAGCAGGGCAACGCCACCATCATCCTTGGCGTGGAGGACGGCCAGGTGGACGACGTGCTCGCCATCATCAGCGCCAACTGCCACTCCAGGAAGCAGTTCGTGAACCCGATGCCGCCGATCATGGAGCCCGGCGAGTTCTACATGCCCTACCCGGTCGAGGTGGAGGTGGGAGGGGCCACGGTCTTCGTCCAGCCTGTCGAGCGCTTCGAGCGCCTGTAGCCCAATCGTGCCGAAGGCGTGAGCGCGACACCCGCCGCCTGGGTCGCCGCCCTCGAGGCCGATGCGCCCGACGTCGTCGCCTGCTGGCGCGCCTTCGACTGGTCGCTGTCCGGCCTGAAGTCGCTGCGGCGCGAGGTCCACGCCCGGGTCCACGACGGCGACGCGCCGAGGATCCTCGCCCAGCAGGAGGCCGTCGGCGACGCGCTGGAGGCGATCCTGCGGGACTTGCCGCAGCGGTCGCTGCGAGCGCCGGGTGGGGAGGAGGACTGGAACGTCGCCCAGGCCTTCGCGCATACGACCGCAGCGCGCCGTTTCCTCTCGACCTGGGCAGCGCTCGACGCCGATGGAGGCTGGCCGGAGCACCGGCCGCCGGTCGTCAGCCCGTCGGTCCCCGGCCGGCCCGATGCGACACGCGACGAGCTCCTGGTGCTTCTCGACAAGTCCAGGCG
>JACCWY010000373.1 GCA_013697395.1 Chloroflexota bacterium
AACCAGAGCAGCGCGTACAGCCAGCAAGGCAAGAGCGCGACGAAGACCCCGTACATCGACGCCCTAGGCACCGACCTGACCGAGCTCGCCCGCAACGACAAGCTCGACCCCGTCGTCGGTCGCCAGAAGGAGATCGAGCGCGTCGTCCAGATCCTCTCCCGCCGGCGCAAGAACAACCCCGCGCTCATCGGCGAGCCTGGGGTGGGCAAGACCGCCATCGCCGAGGGGCTTGCTCATCGCATCGTGTCCGGCGACGTCCCCGAGACCCTGGCCGACAAGCGCGTCCTGACGCTCGACATCGGCTCGCTGGTGGCGGGCACGAAGTACCGCGGCGAGTTCGAGGAGCGCCTCAAGAAGATCATCGAGGAGCTGCGCGCCAGCAACGACTGCGTCCTGTTCATCGACGAGCTGCACACGCTGGTCGGTGCCGGTGCCGCGGAGGGCGCCATCGACGCCGCGAACATCCTGAAGCCGCCGCTTGCGCGCGGCGAGCTGCAGTGCATCGGCGCGACGACGCTGGACGAGTATCGCAAGTACATCGAGAAGGACTCGGCGCTCGAGCGCCGCTTCCAGCCGGTCATGGTCGACGAGCCGACCGTGGACGAGGCCGTCGCCATCCTGTTCGGCATCCGCGAGCGCTTCGAGGAGCACCATCGCGTCAAGATCAGCGACGAGGCCGTCCATGCGGCCGTCGACCTGAGCGTGCGGTACGTGGCCGACCGCGCTCTGCCCGACAAGGCGATCGATCTCATCGACGAGGCCGGATCCAGGGTGCGGCTGCGGTCGGCATCGGCCCCGCCGGAGATCAAGGCCGCCCAGCAGGCGCTCGAGGTGGTCACGACCCAGAAGGACGAGGCGATCGCCGGCCAGGACTACGAGGCCGCCGCACGGCTGCGCGACGAGGAGGCCCAGGGCAAGGAGCGCATCGAGCAGCTCAAGGCGGCCTGGCACGAGGAGCAGGGCAAGGAGACGCCGGTCGTCACCGACGAGGACATCGCGCAGGTCGTCAGCATGTGGACCGGGATCCCGGTCATCCGCATCAGCGCGGAGGAGTCCGAGCGGCTGCTCCACATGGAGGACGCGATCCACGGCCGCGTCATCGGCCAGCAGGAGGCCATCCAGACGATCAGCCGCGCGGTGCGGCGCGCCCGCGCCGGCCTGAAGGATCCCAAGCGGCCCATCGGGTCGTTCATCTTCATGGGCCCCACCGGCACCGGCAAGACGCTGCTGGCCCGTGCCCTCGCCGAGTTCCTGTTCGGCAGCGAGGACGCGCTCATCAAGATCGACATGAGCGAATTCATGGAGCGGCACAACGTGTCGCGGCTGGTCGGGGCGCCACCCGGATACGTCGGCTACGACGAGGGCGGCCAGCTGACGGAGGCCGTGCGCCGCAAGAGCTACTCGGTCATCGTCCTCGACGAGATCGAGAAGGCCCATCCGGAGGTCTTCAACATCCTCCTCCAGATCATGGAGGACGGGCAGCTGACCGATGCAAAGGGTCGCCGTGTCGACTTCCGCAACACCGTCATCATCATGACGAGCAACGTCGGCGCCCAGCAGCTGCAGCGCGACACCTCGATCGGCTTCCGCGCCGGCGGCCCCGAGGCTACCCAGGCCGCGGCCGACTACGAGCGCATGAAGGACAAGGTGCTCGCCGAGCTGAAGAACACGTTCCGCCCCGAGTTCCTCAATCGCATCGATGCGACCGTCGTGTTTCGGCCGCTCACCCGCGAGGAGATCCGTGAGATCGTCGACCTGCTCCTGGCGCGCGTGAAGGGGCAGCTCGCCGGCCAGGAGATGGAGCTGGTCGTGACCGATGCGGCGAAGGACGCGATCATCGCCAAGGGCTACGACCAGGCGTACGGCGCCAGGCCCCTGCGGCGCGAGATCCAGAACCAGATCGAGGACGCGCTGGCCGAGCGCATGCTGCAGGCGAGCTTCTCGGCCGGGGACACCGTCATCGTGGACGTCGGTCCCGATGGCGCCCTGACGATCGATCGCTCCGCGACGCCGAAGCGGCAGGCAGCCAAGGCGAGCCGGTAAGCCAGCGGTAAGGCGACGGTAAGCGACCCGCCGCCATCATTCACCCAACCGTCAGCCGACCCGGAGCAGCGTGCCAGCCGTCAAGACGATCTACCTCTGCCAGCAGTGCGGGTCGAGCTCACCGAAATGGGCGGGCCAATGCCCGGCGTGCGGAGCCTGGAACACGCTGGTCGAGACGATTGCGGCCCCGCGGCCTGTCGGAGGGCGGGCACCGTCGGCGGCGCGCGCCATGGCCGGCATCGCGGCCGTGTCGCCGATCGGGACCGTCACGAGCGCCGAGGCCGCGCGCGTGCAGTCGGGGATCGGCGAGGTGGATCGGGTCCTCGGCGGCGGCTTCGTTCCGGGGTCGATCATCCTCATCGGGGGCGACCCGGGCATCGGCAAGTCGACGCTCCTGCTCCAGCTCGCCGGGCGGCTGGCGAGCAACGGCGGCACCGCGCTGTATGTCACGGCCGAGGAGTCGACGGCACAGATCCGCGGCCGGGCCGAGCGGATCGGCGCCGTCGTCGACGGCCTCAGCCTGGCGGCGACGACGGATCTCGACGCGGCCCTCGCGGCGATCGAGGGCGCGGTCCCGACCCTGGCGGTCGTCGACTCCGTCCAGACCCTGACGAGCCCCGAGCTGTCCGGCCCGGCAGGCAGCGTCGGACAGGTGCGAGAGGTGGCCGCACGGCTGTCGGAGCTCGCGAAGGCGAGCGGCACCTGCGTGGCACTCGTCGGGCACGTCACCAAGGAGGGGACCGTCGCCGGGCCGCGGACCCTCGAGCACCTCGTCGATGCCGTGATCTACCTGGAGGGCGAGCGCCTGGGATCGACCCGGCTGCTGCGCGCGGCGAAGAACCGATATGGGTCGACCGACGAGGTCGGTGTCCTCGAGATGCGCGGAGACGGCCTCGCCGAGGTCGACGACGCCAGCCGCTTCTTCCTGGAGACGGACGAGACGCCGACCGCCGGATCAGCGGTGACGATCGCGCTCGAGGGGACGCGGCCGCTGGCCGTCGAGATCCAGGCGCTGACGGCGGCGGCCAGCTACGGCAATCCGCGGCGTGCGACGACGGGCATCGACACGAATCGCGTGCTCATGCTCATCGCCGTGCTGGCCCGCCACGCCGGGCTCAACCTGTCGGGACATGACGTGTACGTCAACATCGCCGGCGGACTGCGCATCGACGAGCCGGCGGCCGACCTGGCGGTCGCCACCGCCCTGGCCTCGAGCCTCCGCGAGCGGCCGGTGCGGCACGGCACGGTCCTCGCGGGGGAGGTGGCGCTCTCCGGGCGGCTGCGCGCTGCGGCCCGAGCCGAGCGTCGCCTGCTGGAGGCGACCCGCCTGGGCTTCGATCGCCTGGTGACGGGCACGATGCGGGGTGAGCGTGAGCCGTCGTTGTCGGCCGGGATGGTCGTGGCGCGCGACATCCGCGAGGCGCTCGCCGAAGCGCTCGAGGGCTGAAGGCCGCCGTTTCTCGATCATCCGTGCTCGTGGACGGGTGCGTGCCCGGGTGCTAAGGTGACCGCCCACTTTGGGCACGGGCCGCACGCCACGTTATCGGCGACTTCATCCCGTTGATCCCGCCAGGTGGCACCTTCATCCCCGGACTGATCCAACCCCATGACACGTTTCATCCAGTTCACGGGCGCTCTGCTGGGCACCCTCATCGGCTTCGCGCTGGGCCTGGCGCTCCTTCAGCGCGCCGGTGACGTCATCCAGCCGGCGAACCGGCCGGCGTTCCTGACGGCCTTCGTCGTCGCGACGCTGCTGTTCGGCTATCTCGCCATCCCGTACGTCACGATCTACCCGGTGCGCCGGGCGGTCGACAAGCTCAGCGAGGCGGGGGCGGGCGAGTTCGCATTGGGCGTGGCGGCGATCGTCGTCGGCCTGATCATGGGAGTCCTGGTCGGCCTGCCGCTGGCCGGGCTCGGCGGGCCTCTCGGCACCATCGGCCCGCCCGTGGTGGCGGTCTTCCTCGCCTTCCTCATGCTGGTCACCACGCTCTACAAGCGCGATGTGCTGCTCTCGGCGTTCGGCGCTCTCCTCCCCGGCGGGAGACCGCGCGGGCCGACGAACCGCGTCGTGATTGACACGAGCGCCGTCATCGACGGGCGGATCGTCGACATCGCGCGGACCGGCTTCGTGCTCGGCACCCTCGTCGTCCCACGCTTCGTGCTGGACGAGCTCCAGCGGATCGCCGACTCGCCGGATGCGATGCGGCGCAACCGCGGCCGGCGGGGACTCGAGATGCTCTCCGCTCTCCAGAAGGATGCCGGATCGACAGTCGAGATCAGCGAGGCGACGTATCCGGAGGTGGCGGAGGTGGACGCCAAGCTCATGGCCTACGCCCGCGATCACGCCGCGGCGATCCTCACCAACGACTACAACCTCAACCGCGTCGCCGACCTGCAGGGCATCCAGGTACTGAACATCAACGAGCTGGCGAACGCGGTGAAGTCCGTCGTGCATCCCGGCGAGGAGATGAGCGTCCGCATCATCCAGGAGGGCAAGGAGGCCGGCCAGGGGGTCGGCTACCTGGACGACGGGACGATGATCGTGGTCGAGGGCGGCCTCCGCTTCCTCGAGCGCGACGTGCCGGTCACTGTCACGCGCGTGCTCCAGACGGCGGCCGGCCGAATGATCTTCGCGCAGCCCCGATCCGACGGACGCTGAGCTCGCGTGAGCCCATGACGTCCGCCCCCGGGTTCACCGCCATCCTCGTCGCCGCCGGCAAGAGCCGGCGGATGGGCAGCGACAAGCTGTGGACCGACTTCTGGGGCCGGCCCACCTGGCGCTGGAGCCTCGACGTCCTGCTCGCCAACCCGCAGCTGCAGCGCGTCGCCATCACCGTCCCGGCCGATGCCGTCGGGCGGTTCACCGCAGCGCTGCCCGAAGGTGGCGCGTCGCGATGCCTGGTGGTCGCCGGTGGAGCGGCCCGTGCCGACTCGGTCATCGCCGGGCTCTGGGCCCTGACCCGTGCGGGATTCGACGACGGGTCGATCGTCCTCGTTCACGATGCGGCACGGCCGGCGGTGACCACCGAGCTGGTCGCCACGATCGCCGCCCTCGCCGCGGCCGGGGAGTGGGCCGTCGTGCCCGTCGTCCCGATCGTGGACTCGCTCAAGCGCGTGCGCGGCGAGCGCGTCGTCGCACCCGTCGCGCGCGAGGAGGTCGCGGC
>JACCWY010000208.1 GCA_013697395.1 Chloroflexota bacterium
CCGCCGACGAGGGCGGCCGCCGCGACGGGGCGGGCCAGGTCGTCCGCGAGGCGTCCCGCCACGAGCCCCAGCAGCCCCGGCGCCCAGGCATCGTCGCGCAGGATGAGCGCAAGGTCGCCGGGCGACGCGGCCGCGGCCAGCCGGGCGCCCTCGACCGCGACCTTCGTCATCTCGCGCCGCTGCTCGTGAACCGCCTCCAGCTCGTCGGACAGCCGGGCGGCTCGCTCCGGGTCCGTCTCGAGGAGGAGTGACATCGCCAGCTCCACGTCCGCGATCCTGCCGGCGGCGTTGATGCGCGGCACGACTCCGAACGCCAGGTCGCGCGTCGTTGGCACGGCCGGCGTCTCGCATGAGCGCGCGAGGAGGGCGAGCAGTCCCGCGTGGGACGTCCGTGCCAGCTCGTCGAGCCCGAGCCGAACGATGGCGCGGCTCTCGCCGGTCATCGGGGCCAGGTCGGCAACGGTCCCGATGGCGGCGATCGCAGCCAGGCCCTCGGTGTCCACGCCGTGCCGCGCCAGCAGCGCCGCGGCCAGCTTGTAGGAGAGACCCGCGCCCGTCAGGTCGGGATCGGGATAGGAGCAGTCGGGACGGTGCGGGTCGACGACCGCGACTGCCCGCGGCAGGACGGCGGGCGGCAGGTGGTGGTCGGTAATGACCACGTCGATCCCGAGCGACCGCGCAAGCTCCACCTCGACCGCGTTGCCGACGCCGCAGTCACAGGTGACGACCAGTCGCACGCCGCGCCCGGCGAGGTCGTGCAGGCCGGCGGCCGACATGCCGTAGCCCTCGGCCAGGCGCGATGGCACGTAGCGCAGCGGGTCGGCACCGAGCCGTCGCAATGCCATGACCCAGACCACGATGGCCGTCATGCCGTCGGCGTCGTAGTCGCCCCAGATCGCGATCCGCTCGCCGGACCGCACGGCGGCATCGATCCGGGCGAGGGCGACATCCGCATCGGCCATGCGCGAGAGGTCGTGGAGGGCGCCCGCGCCGGCGGTGAGGAAGCGCTGGAGGCCGTCGTCGCCGAGGAAGCCGCGTCGGGCCAGGAGCGTCGCCACCGGCGGGCCGAACCCCGCAAAGACGGGAGGCGCCGCGACCGGGTCCGGGAGCAGCCACTCGAGACGCGGGGCGATCACACCGCCATGGTAGCCGCGGGTGATTGCCGGCGGCTTACCGTTCCGTTATCGGCCGCTAGCGTGCACCACTGCGCGCAGTGCCGGCGCGTCCCTGGCGAGCCTTGCGCCGCGAGTCCCAGTCCTCCCATGCGACCAGGATCTGGCTCGCGTTGAAGATCGACGAGTACGTGCCGCTCACCACGCCGAGCAGGAGGGCAAGCGTGAAGGTGCGAATCGTCGGGGGGCCCAGCAGCACGAGGGCTCCGAGCGTGACCACCACCGTCAGCGACGTGATGATCGAGCGGCCGGCGGTCTGAAGGATGGAGTGGTTGACGATCGCGCCGAACGACTCCCCGGCGTGGCGCACCCGGTTCTCGCGGATCCGGTCGAACACGACGATCGTGTCGTGCACGCTGAACCCGATGATCGTCAGCAGCGCCGTCACGAACAGTGCGTCGAACTCGACGTTGAAGACGTAGCCCAGGATCGCGAACGTTCCAACGACCAGGATCACGTCATGGAGCAGGGCGACGATCGCCGCCGTCCCGAAGCGGAACCCGAAGCGCATCCAGAGGTAGGCGAGGATGAACAGCTCGCCGACTCCGATCAGGATCGCCGAGGTCCGGATGAGCTCGGCCCCGATGATCGGCCCGACGGTCCGCACGCTGCGCGGGTCGCCCGCGCCGAAGCGACGTTCCAGCTCGTCCTCGAGCTCGGCGAACTCGGTCCCTTCGGCCAGTGGCGGCGGCGTCGGCTCGGCCGACGGGCTCACCGACACTGATGCCGATGCGGATGGCAAGGCGGAGGCGGACGCACTCGCCGACGGCTCGACCGATGCGGACGCTGAGGCGGATGGCCGTGCCTCCACGCTGGCGGACGGATCCAGCGAGCCGCTCGCAGCGGCCGACGGCGAAGCCGCAGCAGAGCCTGACGCCGAGGCCGAAGGTGCCGGGGCCGCCGTCTCGGCCGGGACGAGGTCGATCGGCTCTGTGCGGATCCTGAGGAAGCCGTCGCCCAGGTCGGTCACGAGCGCATCTGGATATCCGAGCTCGGCCAGCGTCGCCGTCATCTCGGCCGCCGAGGGCTGGTCCGCGTACCGGACCTCCCACTCGGTGCCTCCTGTGAAGTCGATCGACGGCCTCAGGCCTCCCAGGAAGATGAAGATGAGCCCGGGGATGGTGAGCACTGCGCTGATCGCGAACCACAGGTTGCGCTTGCCGACGACGTCGTACACGGCCTAGCGCTCCACGTGGTAGAGCTCGAGGCGACGGCCCCAGCTCGTGCGGGTGACGTAACGGAGCATGGTGCGCGTGACGGTCACCGCGCTGAACATGCTGACGAGCACGCCGATGATGAGCACGAGGGCGAAGCCGCGCACGACGGTCGTCCCCTGCCAGTACAGCCAGCCGGCGACGAGGAGCGAGCTGACGTTCGAGTCGAGGATGCTCGACCAGGCCCGGTTGAAGCCGGCCTCGATAGCCGGACCCAGCGTCTTCCCGGCGCGGATCTCCTCCTTCATGCGCTCGAAGATGAGGATGTTGGCGTCGACCGCCATCCCGATCGACAGGATGAAGGCCGCCACGCCGGCCAGGGTCAGCGTCACGTGGATCAGCCGGAAGATGGCGTACACCACGAGGGTGTAGAAGACGAGCGCCAGCGCCGCCAGGACCCCGGGAAGCCGGTAGTAGGCGATCATGAAGAGGAGCACGAGCAGCAGCCCGACAGCGCCGGCCACGAGCGCCTGGATCAGGAAGCCGGCGCCGAGCGTGGGGTCGACGTTGTCGAAGCCGATCTCCGTCAGCGAGAGTGGCAGGGCGCCGAAGCGCAGCGTGTTGTACAGGCCGGTCCGCTCCGTCTCGAACTCCGGCGCCGGCGGACCCACGGTGATGATCGTGCTCCCCTCGCAGATCGCGTCGCCGATCTCCGGCGTCGTGATGACCCGACCGTCGAGCGCGATCGGTCCTGGCCGGCCGATATTCGCGCTCGTGAACGCACACCAGATGTCGTTGCCTTCCGGGAGCAGGGTGAAGGAGACGCCGATCTCGTTGCCCTGCCCGACGTCGGGGGTGACGCTCCCCTGCTGGATCTGGCTGCCGTTGAACAGCTCGCGCACGGTGCCGTCCTCGAGCATGGTGCGGATGTCCTGGTCACGGGTCAGCTGCTGCCCCATCGGATCGATGAACTGGAGCTGGCCCGTCGACCCCACCAGGTCGCGCACCTGGCCCTCGTCGCTGACCCCGGGAACCTCGACCACGATCCGGCGCGAGCCGTCGCCGGCCGTCTCGGTGCGCACCTGGGGCTCGCTCACACCGATGCCGGCCACGCGGCGCTCGATGATGTCGCGGGCCAGCTCGACCTGCTCGTCGGTGATCGGCTCGTCGCCCTGTGGCTCCGCCTCGAGTGTGACCCGCAGGCCGCCCTCGAGATCCAGGCCCAGGACCGTCCGGAACTCGACGCCCGCGACTTCGTCGGGCAGCCAGGAGAGGCCGAGCGTCGTGCGCGGCAGGTCGATGAAGATCGCCACCAGGGCGATCGCCCCGATGAGCCACGGGGCGACGCGACGCCAGGTCATGCTGTGGCCGTCGGCTCCTCAGATCGTGCGGACTCTCGTGCGGGCCCTGGATGCCCCGGACACGAAACGCGCCGCTTCACCAGCGGCGGGTGGCGCGATTATAGCGTGGTCTCATGCCAGCATGCCCTCGCGCGCCAGGTGCGCCTTCAGGCGCTCGGCGAGATCCCGGCTGATCCCGGGCGTCGAGGCAACTTCGTCCACAGTCGCCTCCCGGATGCGGCGAACAGACCCGAACCGCTTGAGGAGCGCCTTCTTGCGACCGGGGCCGATTCCCTCCACGTCGTCGAGCTCGCTGCGCAGCGCTCGCTTGCCGCGCACGTCGCGGTGGTAGGTGATCGCGAACCGATGCGCCTCGTCGCGGATGCGCTGCACCAGGTAGAGGGCCTGGGATCGGCGAGGGAGGACCACCGGAGCGGCGCGTCCCGGCAGGTAGAGCTCCTCGAAACGCTTCGCCAGGCCGGACAGCGGCACGTCGGTGATGGCCAGCCCCTCCATAACGCCCACGGCCGCCGAGAGCTGGCCCTTGCCGCCGTCCACGATCACGAGATCAGGCAACGCCCAGCCGGAATCGCGTGGCCGCGCGCCATCGTCCTCGGGCACCTCGTCGGCGCCGACGGCATCGAGCGACAGGGCGCCGGTCTCGGCACGGAGCTTGGCGACCCGGCTGAATCGCCGCCTGAGCACTTCCGCCATCATCCGGAAGTCGTCGGGCGTGTCGCCGGAACGGATTCGGAAGCGCCGATACTCCTTCGGCTCGGGACGCCCGTCGATGAAGACGACCATGCTTCCGACCGCGCTGGTGCCCTGGATGTTGCTCATGTCGTAGCACTCGATCCGCTCCGGGACACGCGCGAGCCCGAGCGCGGCCGCGAGCTCCGAGAGCGCCTCGTCGCGGCGGGCGGTATCGGCCATCCAGGCGGCTCGCTCACGGGCAAGCGCCTCCACCGCATTGTCGGTCGCCAGCGCTACGAGGCGCCGCTTTTCGCCGCGCTCCGGAACCGTGATCGTGACGCGCACGCCGCGCCGATCGGCCAGGTAGACGGCCAGGTTGTCGGCCTCCGCCGGCAGGAGTGGCGTCAGCAACGCCCGTGGGACCGCATCGGTGCTTGCGTAGTACTGCTGCAGGAACGCGCCGAGCACCTCGGCGTCCGGCACGTCTCTGGCGCCCTCGACCACGAAGTGCTCGCGACCGATGAGCTTTCCGTTGCGCACCTGCATGACCTGGACGCAGGCGTCGTCCTCCTCCCGCGCCATCCCGACCACGTCGTGCTCGGCCCGGCTGAACGCGGCCATCTTCTGCTGCTCCATAGTGCGCTCGACGGCGCGCAGCTTGTCGCGTGAGACGGCGGCCTGCTCGTAGCGCAGCGCCTCGGAGTTCGCGTTCATCTCGCCCCGCAGCTGGGCGGCGATCGGCTCCTGCCGGCCGTCGAGGAAGTCCACGATCTGACCGATCGTTTCGCGGTAATCGGGCTTCGGGATGGCCTCGATGCACGGGCCCTGGCAACGATTGATGTAGTACAGCAGGCAGGGCCGCTCGAGGACTCGCTTGCCCTCGGGGATGTCGAGGTTGCAGGTCCGGAACGGGAAGATCTTGCGCAGCAGCTTCAGCGTCTCGTCCACGCTGGAGGCCGATGCATACGGTCCGAAGTACCGGCTCCCGTCGCGCACGAGGCGCCGAGTCCGCACGATCCGTGGGAAGTCCTCGCCAAGCGTGATCTTCACGAACGGATAGCTCTTGTCGTCCCGCAGCCGGATGTTGAAGCGCGGGCGATGCTCCTTGATCAGGTTCGACTCGAGCAGGTACGCCTCGCTGACGGTGTCGGTCACGATGTACTCGACGTCGGCGACCTCGGTCACCATGCGGCCGATCCGGGCGTCCTCCGGCCCGCGCTCCCCGAAGTACGAGCGCACCCTGCTTCGGAGGGAGTCGGCCTTGCCGACGTACAGGACCCGACCGGCCGCGTTCTTCATCAGGTACGCGCCGGGTCCGGTCGGGAGCCGGCGCAGCACAGCACGCAGCTGATCGGAGAGGGCGCGCTGGGGGCTCATGCCACGAATTCTAGGCCGGTGCCGGTGCAGGCCTCTGCCGACGTCTCGGGCCACGGCGCCCGTGAGGTGCCGCTCTCGTGCCGCCCGGCCCCATCCGTGGGGCCCGGCCGCCCATCAACGGCTCCTCGTGTGCCGTACCGCCCGATCCATCGGGTCAGTCACGAAGCAGGCCCCAATAGACGACCCCATCTCCGGCCGCGTCGAGATGGGCCAGGAGGCGATGCAGCCGCGGAGAGGTGCGCTCGATCTCGGAGCGATCGAGCCATCCGACCTCCGCGATCTCGCCGAGCTGCGGATCCAGCTCGCCCCCGGTGACCGTGCCGCGGAACACGAAGCTCACGTCGCGCGCGCGCTCGGCATCCACGAGCACAAGCCGCTCCACCCGCACGTCGAGGCCCGTCTCCTCTCGCGTCTCTCGAACCGCGGCCGCGTGCGGGGTCTCGGATCGCTCGACTCGGCCGCCCGGCAGCATCCAGCCCGGGCCGAGGTAGGTGGTGCGCACGACGAGGATCCGGCCCTCCTCGTCGACGGCGAGGACATGGGCGCCCTCGATCCGCCGATGCCGGCCGCCGAACAGCTCGGCGACGTTTACC
>JACCWY010000238.1 GCA_013697395.1 Chloroflexota bacterium
GGTAGTTTCGTCTCTCGGTATCATTTCGACGGTCACGCTCTACTGGCTTCGGCCGTCCGCGTGGGCTGACCGCGCAAGACTCCGCCGCCGATAGCGTTCGATGGCCCCGTTGGCCTACCTTCTCGCAACGCCTCAGGATCGTCTCGATCGGACCAGGTGCCACTCAGAAAGGAAGACCCGTGAGTATCCTGGTCACCGGAGGGGCCGGCTACATCGGCGCCCATACAGTCCGACAGCTGCTTCGACGCGGCGATGACGTGATCGTGCTGGACAATCTCGAGCACGGAAATGCCCGGGCCGTCGAAGGTGCCACCCTCATCATCGGCGACATCGCCGATCGCGCCGCACTGGACGCCCTGTTCAGTGAGCACCAGATCGACGCGGTGATCCACCTGGCGGCCCGGAAGTCGGTCGAGGAGTCGTTACGACGTCCGGCAGACTACTTTCGCACCAACGTGGCCGGATCGTTGGCGCTGGTCGAAGCCTGCCTGCGAGCCGACGTACATCACTTCGTCTTCTCCTCAACGTGCGCCGTCTATGGCACCCCGAGCAGTCTTCCCGTGACGGAAGAGCTGCCGGAACAGCCGGAGACTCCGTACGGGGAGAGCAAGCTCATGGTCGAGCGCATGTTGCGCTGGATCGATCGACCTCATGCTTTGCGATCGGTCAGCCTCCGATATTTCAACGCCGCCGGAGCGGCGGATGAGGCGGACCTGGGCGAGGACTGGACCCAGGCGCCCAACCTGGTGCCCGTGGTGATGAAAGCTGCGCTCGGTCGCGGTGCACCGGTGCGGATCTTTGGGACCGACTATCCGACACACGATGGAACGGCGATCCGCGACTACGTGCACGTCCTCGACCTCGCGGATGCCCATCTTCGAGCCGTGGACTACCTGGCCGCGGGAGGCTCTTCCCAGACCATCAACCTCGGAAGCGGCCAGGGCGCATCCGTTCGGGACGTCATCGAGCAGACCGAACGGGCGGCGGGGCGCCGGGTCCCGGTGATCGAGGCGCCACGTCGGGAGGGCGATCCGCCGGCGATCTGGTCCCACGGCGCGCGCGCCAGCGAGCATCTCGGGTGGCAGCCCCGCCGTGGGCTGGAGGAGATCGTGGAGAGCGCCTGGCGCTGGCATTCGACCCATCCGGATGGGTACTCGTGAACGAGGCCCTCGCGCCTGAACGGACGACCGCGGCCGATCCCGATCAATCCGAGAAGGGCCGGACGAGGGTGGCGTACATCGTCTCTCGGTTCCCGAAGCTGACCGAGACGTTCATCCTCTACGAGCTGCTGGCGATCGAGCGGCTCGGCGTCGTCGTCGACCTCTATCCGCTCCTGCGCCAGAGAGAGTCCGTCATTCAACCCGAGGCGCGGGCCTTGATGGCGCGGGCTCACTATGCGCCGTTCCTGTCGTTGCCCATCATTCGCAGCCAAATCCACTGGCTTCGCCGACGTCCTCGAGCGTACCTCGGAGCACTCCTGGCGCTTCTCCGCGGAAATTGGGGCAGCCGGAATCTCCTTCTCGGTGGGCTGGCCGTCTTCCCGAAGGTGGCGCACGCAGCTCGCCAGATGGACCGCGATGGCGTGACGCATGTCCATTGCCATTTCGCGACGCATCCGGCGCTCGCGGGCTTCGTCATCCAGCGCCTGACTGGCATTCCCTTCAGCTTCACCGCGCACGGAAGCGACCTTCATGTCGACCGACACATGCTCTGCGCCAAGGTCGCAGAGGCCCGAAGGGTGGTCACCATTTCCGACTACAACCGCGAGCTGATCCTCGAAGAGTGCGGCCAGCCGTGGCAGGACAAGGTGAGCGTCATCCATTGCGGCGTCGACACCGAACACTTCGTTCCTGCTACGCCCCCGACCGGCACCTTTCGAATCATGTGCATCGGAACGCTTCACGAAGTCAAGGGCCAGGCCTTTCTCGTCGAGGCCTGTCGGCGTCTCGCACGGACCGGAATGGACTTTGTCTGCCACTTCGTCGGCGATGGCCCCGACCGTCAGGCACTCACGGAGCAGATCGCGGCGGCGGGGCTGGCCGATCGGCTCATTCTCGAGGGCGCGATGACCCGAACGCAGATCGCCGCACTCATCGGGCGGTCGCACGTCCTCGTGGCACCGAGCGTGCCGACTCGAACGGGACAGCGCGAGGGCATACCGGTGGTGCTCATGGAAGCGATGAGCAGCGGAATTCCTGTCGTGGCCAGCCGGCTGTCGGGAATCCCCGAGCTCGTCGACGATGGGCGCACCGGGCTGCTCGTCCAACCGGGCGACGCCGAAGGACTGACCGAAGCGCTCCGCCGGCTGGCAGACGATCCCGATCTGCGGACGCGGCTGGGAGAAGCCGGCCGAGCGCGAGTCCGACGAGAGTTTGACGTTGCAGTGAATGCGGCTGCGCTCAGGCGCCACTTCACCGGCCAAGCACCCAGCCACTCCAGACCAGCCTGACGCGCGCCGACCGCGGGGCCAAGTGCACTAGTCGATCAGCCGCGCCAGGTCCGAGATGAGCTTGGAGCGCGCAACCATCGGGCCAAGCCCCGCGGCACGTGCCTCGCGATGGGCGACCAGGTCGGTGTGCTGGCCGAACATGATGACCCGGGCGCTCGTGTTCGAGCCGAGCCAGCCACGTATCGCCTTGGCCCAATCCGGATGCCGCGCGGACCAGTCGATCAGGACGAGGTCGAGCTCTCCGGGCGGGGGAAGCTCAGCAGGCGTGTCGACCCGGACGAGCCCGGCACCTGCCGCGGAGGCGACGGCTTCGATGCGGCTGTACATCATCAGGTCGGCAACCACAGCCGCCAGCTTCACCGTATGGGCTCGTTCCGGGCCGGGGGGGACGCATGGGCGTGATCGACAACCACCCCGTTGCCCTCCCCGCTGCGACTCGCGTCCACGAGGAACCGAGCGATCCGCATGGGAAAGACCCCGACCACGACGGGCGCGCGGACTTCGACCGACAGCTCGACACCGACCTCGTCGCGCTGCCAGAGGTCCTGAAGCTTGGAGGCCTCCCGCTCGGGCAGGCCGACATACGCCGTCGTGCCGTTGCGCGAGACGACGCTCATCGCCTCCGGATCGAGGCCGAACCGGCGCCGAACGTCGGCGACCGCGATGTATGGGCGAGACGTGAGGTATCGGCGGAGACTCGAGGTGCTCGGCCGTTTGCTGGCAGACATGGGCTGTGACGGTCCAGTCTACTCCCGCGCCGCCGACCCGTCAGGAACGCTCCCCGAACAGGCTGCGCAGCGCGAACAGGACACTCGCCGGCGGCGCTCGACGCCTCGCGGAGACCGATGCAGGGAGGACTCGATGACGGCCCGACCCCATGGCCGTCGGACATAGCCGGCGCGGCGATTTCGCAGAATCAATGCCAGAGGCCCAAGAGCTTCATCGGCGGAGTCCTCCCGTCCTCACTCATTCGTGATCACCAGATTGTCGTAGTTGACGGCTGCGCCGCGCGGACCCTCCGCACCCAGGCATATCTCGCCCACCGAAGCGAGCAACGTCGCCTCGAAGGGTACCTCGACGCTCGTGGCTGGCAGACCGTCGAGTTGGGCCATCCGCCATCGACTCCCACCCTCGCCATCGAGGAGGACGTCGATGTGGTACCACTGGCCGGGGTTGAGTCCGCCGGCCTCACCCAGGGGCGAAGGGCCGCTCGACAGCCGCGTTCGCGCTCTGGCGAGATTCAGCCTCAGCACCGTTTCGCCGGCGGCATCGTTCAGCTCGATTATCCCAGTGGCAGGTACCTCCGGGTCGAGAATCAGATCGGCGCTGAACCGGTGAACCTCCGTCAGCGTGGGCCTCACCGAGCGGCAGATTGCAACTGGCGCTCCGTCGGTCACCACCAGCCGGGCGCTGCGGTCGACGCTCGTCGGGTATGCCGCCACCTCCACCGCCTCATCGCGACCAATCGACCGAACCCACCCATCCCCGATCCCGCCGCCCATCGGCACGTCGTTGAAGTCAATGAGAAGGGAATGTGGCGACGCGGTGGGTGTGGCAGCGGTGGGTGTGGCAGCAGCCGGTGCCGTGCTGACACTCTGGCTCGGATCCATGCCTGTCTGCGGCGCCTCGCCGCCGTCGTCGGCGCTCGGGGCTCCTACGAGGACGCCCTCAGCGGCCTCGCCGAAGCTCGCCAAGCGGCCGATCCATCCCGGTGCCGTGACTACGGCAGCGGAGGCAGCACCGATGAGGATCGCCCCGCCCAGCCGTGCAATGGCCATCCCTCGTGCCCGTTCGGCGTGCTCGTCCGGAAACTCGGACCACGGACTAGGAGTTATGGCACTAGCCTTGAGCACCCTGGCGTCCCGGGTCACCTCGCGCAGGCGTCGACCCCACCGGCGCAGGGGACGCAAGTAGCCCCGCTGGGAAGCCCGCTGGCTTCTTGCGGCACAGGAGGCGCAGCGGAGCGCCGCTGCGCGCCAACAATCCACGCAGACATAGAGCCCGCATGAGAGACAGAACTCGGTCGAGTCGGCGTGAGCATGAGTCACGACGCCGCACCGCTCGCAGTGGATTTCCGGCCCTAGCGGGTTCATGACTATGTCCGGATGCATGTCCAGTACCAATGGGTTACTAGCAGCGTCGTCGCCCGGACCTTCGCCGTCGGGTTCGCGGGCCTGCGGCCACTTCAACAAGAGCCGGGTCGAGACCCAGGGTCCTCGATATCGACGAAGACTGGGCGCGCTCGCTCGTACAACAGACAATTGGCGGACGCCACGAAACTGAACGGCGTGGTAATGACCTCGTCACCATCGCCGATCTCTAGCGCTCTGACGGCCAAGTGCAGGCCGGCCGTGCCGCTGCTGCAGGCGATTCCGAAGCGCCGACCAGCGACTCGCGCAACGCCTTCTTCAAAAGACAGTGCGAACGGACCCATTGCCAGGGTGTCGCCGGCAAGCACCTGCGCAACTAGCTCCCGGTCACGGTCGCCGATCGATGGCTGCGCAAGTGGCACCCGACGTTTCATGGAAGATCAACCATCTCAGTGCATGACTTCGACTACCACTACAATCCGGCCTACCGTGGAAATTGGAACACTGCGCTGGCAAGTCTCCGTCATTTGGCGTTGGCTCCCATTTGCCACCATAACCATCATCGCTTCCGCCATCCTCGCGTACTTTGTGTCGAGCATGCTACCGTCCGAGTACACGAGCCGGGTGACGCTTCTGGTGGGCCCTCCGTTGGCCAGGCAAGGTGTTACGTTGAATGACGTCCTCGTAGGACAGGCGCTCCTGCCAACCTACGCGCACCTCGCCATTACACGACCGTTCCTCGAGCGCGCCATAGGCCGTGCGGGAGTGGACGACACCCCGGAAGCACTACTCTCGCAAGTGACGACGCTCGTGCCCGAAGGCCAAAGTGTGCTGGAGCTGAGCGTGTCTCGGGACGACGCTGCGGAGGCCGCTGAGCTCGCCAATGCCATCGCTAATGAGCTGGCCGAGTACGCCAGAGAGCAGAACCCCGATGCAGATCCGCCAAGCTTCACCGTTTCGGTGATCGACCCTGCCGTCGCCGCGGACCGGGCAGATAGCCCGCGGGTACTCTTCAATACTGCCTTGGCAGCAGGGGTGAGCCTGCTTCTTGTCTTCGCTATCGGATTCTTGGTAGAGAACCTTCGAGGAGAGAAGGCTCCGTAGCGCCGCGACCATCTCCCGCACGCCCCTAGTGACCGCGTGGGGAAAGAGGAGTATGGGGCGAGCGGGTGGTTTCCCGAGGCCCTTCAACGACTGTCCGGCGGTGCCACCCCCGTCACTCCTCAGTCTGTGCGGTGGCGGTCGAGCAGAAGCGCCTGAGCCACGGGTACAGCACGTGGTCAGCGTTCCGTGGCGCCGTTTCTCCGTGGCCGCAACACCGCTCGGTACATGTCGAGCAGACGAGCCGCATTTCGGTCAACGTCATGCTCCTCGCGGACGTATCGCTGAAGTCGATCCGCCGCGGTCTGCGCCTCGTTCCGATGCTCTATGAAGTGCGTGACGGCCCGTGCGACCGCCTCAGCGGACACGTCGGGGAGCACCGTCCCCCGTCCGTCGCCCAGCAGGTCGGGAATTCCCCCGACGGCACTCGCGATCACAGGCAGTCCCAACGTCCCGGCCTCGACCAGCACCGTGGGCAGACCTTCTCCGTATGATGGGAGGACGAGTACATCAGCGGCGGACATGAAACGGACTACATCGGTGTGGTCGCGCTGGCCACGATACTCCAGGAGGCCGCCCATGCGCGGATGGTTCGACCCGTAGCCTGACTCCGGGCCCTCCCCCACGAATACCGCGAGGAAGGGATGGCCAAGACCCATGATCGCATCTGCAAGCTCGCGGACCCCCTTCGGGCGGAGGAGGTTACCGACGAACAAGACGACGACCCGGTCCTCGGCGATGCCAACGGCTCGGCGCGCTGCCTGCCGGGTCAGGGCATCGTCGATGATCCGGTGATGATTGGACCCTATGGGTAAGTGTTGCGCCTCGACGCCGGTCAAACTGTGAATGCGCTCAACCAGGGCCCTACTGACGGCTGTGACCAGGTCCGCCTGACGGACTGCCGCGGCCAGGTCGGCAACACGGTCAGGGTGATCCTGCGGCCAGGTGTTAATGTCGCTCCCGTGAAAGGTAAGGGCTAGCGGTAGCCCAGTACGGCGTGCCACGTGCGCCGCGGCCAGAGCCTCCACCGCGAAGTGACCGTGCACGAGCCCGGCCCCTGCCCACACCTGCGGGTACCGCAAGGCGGCCTGCGCGATCAATCGATCTGGGCGCGCCATCGATGGCTGACCCGGGACATTCAAATACCTCGGACGGAATATACGAACCGCCCCGTCCTCGGAAACTCCGGGGGAGCGAGAATACAGGCGCCACTTGGTCCGCAGGCTCGACAGCGGGAAAGGTGCCCAAGGAGTCGGCGTGACGATCGAGACATGGGCTCCTCGGCGCACCAGTGCCTGTGCCTGAGCTTGGAAAAAAATTCCTCCCATCGGTTGCTCTGCCCATGGGTAGGTCGAGGTCAGCCAGGTTACCTTCATCTGCTCTCTCGGCCCCGCTCACCCGTCAAGGCCGGCCCAGTCGAGTCGAGACCGGCGAACGAACGGCCGTACGGAACGATCGTTCCTTGCTTGCCCGTTGTTGGCGAAGATACGATAGGGCAATTGCCAATCCGATCATGAGCCAGACCTGCTTGCGATTGCTGAGGATGTCGAGAAACAGTGCGGAACACATGAGTGAAACCAAACTTGCCTGGACCACTTGGCCTTCCGGCCCCCAGCCGGGGCGTAGCAACATAGGACCGAGGAATAGGACCAACGCCAGAAGCCCGAAGATTCCGAGCTCGCCAAGCGTGCCGATAACGATGTTGTGCGGGCCTCGGCCCGCACCGATATTCAGCCCGATGCCGGCCATCTCGACCGCATACGAGGTGAAGGCTTCCGGAAAGTTGCCGAAGCCAGAGCCTACGACGGGCGACGAAGCGATGATCTGGCCACCCACCGCCCAGATGTCCGTCCGTCCTGCACCGCCACTCGAGAGGGCCGTCTCAGCTCGAAGGGAAACAAATTCCCGGACGCTGGGCAGTTGCAGCGCGGCGACGAACGTGACGACGAGCGAGGCAACCGCGAACGCCATCTGTCGAGGTCGCAGACGCGGCAGGACGAACAGGGCAGTCACCAGCACCACGCTGATCCACACTCCTCGCGTGCCGGAGACCACGATGCCTGCCCCTGTCGCCAGAGCGACGGCCGCGCCGGGCAAGAATCCACGGCGATGGAACACTCGATCGACTCCGAAAAAGAAGGCGGGCAGGAGGACGGTGCCGAATTGGGCCGGATTTTGATCCGCCAAGGCGGCCGCGCGTTGTGCGCCCTCCACGGTGGCCGAGAAGAACTCCTCGACCCCGATCAGCGCCAACATCGCTGCGGAGACGCTATAGACCCACAACACGGGCGGAACAACACCCGGCTGATGTACCACGACATCGGCCACCAGCACGGCGAGTGCAAACAGCTGGACAAGTGTCGATAAGGCGGTCCAGGCTGTCTCAAGGCTGATTGCCCAAACGGTGCTCAGAAGCGCCCAGCCTATGTATGCGAAACCCGAGAGGGGGATCGTTCCCAGTCGCAACCTGCCGAGCCGGGGAATGGCGTAACTCAAGGCGAAAAGAATTACCGCCGTACGACCAACTGTTCCCAGCTCACCGAGCCGGACGATCTCGTCGAACGGGATGATAGCCGCAACCACGAGCAGTGGGAGCGCCGGCCACCGCAAACTCAGGACCAGCAGCAAGACGACGGCTCCAGCGCCGACCATCAGCAAGAGTGCGTCGAATCTGGCCGCCAGCACGATGCACAGTGTTACCGACGCGCCCGCCGCTGCGCGCGGCACCACCACCGACTCGATGGCCACGGTCACCCAATGTGCGAGCGCTGAACGTATCATGTGACGAGCGTCCAGGCGATCCCGACCACGCAGGATTGCCGGTGAGTGCTGCCAAGTGGGCCGCCGACCACTCTCCCGATGCGGCGCCCCGGCATTCCACTGCTGAGATAGTGCTGAACTATGATCCCGGGCAGCGGCCCCGTGCATAGGCCTTTCTAACGCATCCGCAGAACCAAGGGAGTATTCCTGCTGCAATGAGCATGGAGGGTCGAGGCCGCACTTTCTCAGATCGTGTCCTCGCGCTGGTCGTCAGCCAGTTCTTCCTGACGGGACTCGGGATCGTCAACGCCATTCTCTTGGCCCGACTGCTCGGCCCATCTGGGAAGGGCGAGTACTACCTCGTTGTGCTGCTGCCGACCACGATTATAGTCCTCATCCAGTTTGGCCTGCCGAATGCTCTCGGTTTCTACTCCGCCCGCGGGAATACGCGAGGGATCGTCGCAGGTGCGCTCCTCATCGCCGGCTGGCTGTCGGCGGTGGCGATGGCGATGGCGTTGTCGGTGCTTCCTGAGTTGCAGAGGAACTTCCTCCGAGGTCCCGAGACCGAACTCGTTGTGCTCGGTATGCTGGTCATACCCTTTGCCCTGACGTCGACCTTCCTAGCTTCCATCGTCCTTGGGCGCCAGGCGGTCGGATGGAGCATCGCAGCAAACGCCGCATCGGCGGTTGCAGGCACGGTGCTGCTCGTCGTGTTCGTCGCCATCCTCCGACTGGGGGTGGCTGGGGCAGTTATTGCGCTCATCAGTTCGAGGGCAATCCAGTTCATCGGATTCCTAATCGGCGCCCGGCGCGTCAGCGCGGCCCCGCTCGAACCCCAGCGCGTGCCAGTCCGCGCACTATTTCGCTACGGACTGCCCTTGTATCCCGGAAGCGTCACGCTGTTCTTCGGCTATCGATTCGACGTGTACCTGCTGGCCTGGCTCTTGGTGGATCCATCGATCGAGCTGGGCTACTACAGCATGGCAGTGACGGTGTCCGAGATGGCCCTGATGGTCCCCAACGCGGTCATGACGCTCTTCTTTCCCCATGTCGCAAACTCTAAACGTGGGGACGCGGATCGCCATCTCGGAATGATGTCGCGCGTCACGCTCATCGTGACTGGATTGGCGGCGATGGCGCTCGTGCCGGCATCGATAGCCTTGGTCGTCGTCGTCCTTCCAGCGTTCAGGCCCATGCTTCCGGCGTTATTCATCCTTCTACTCAGCGCCGTTGGGCTTGGGGTAGGCAAGGTCGCGAGTGCCTACCTGCTGGGTATCGGAGTAAATTCCGTCAGTTCGGCGATCAACATCAGCGCATTTGGATTGAACGTCGGGGTGAATCTCGTGCTCATTCCCCGCTACGGCATCGTGGGTGCCGCGGTAGCATCGCTCATTACGTATGTCGCGGCTTCGCTGGCCTTCAGTGTCATTGCGACCAGGCGAGCTCGGGTACCGCTACGGGACCTGTGGTTGCCCCGCCGCGATGATATCGGGTTCATCGTTTCGACGGCCCGCGAATTGTTGCGCCGTGTGCGCCCCGGGCCAAGGACGGCGTCAGACCTGTGAGCGCTGGCGGACTGTCTGGATCAGTTCGACTTTTTCACGCCGATCGGTGAAAGCGCCGCCCGACTAATCCGCAACACAATCCCAGGACAAGCCCCGTCGCGTTGTCGACCACGTCGGCGCTCTGACACCCTCGAGCAAGGGCCGGCGCGAATAGCTGAATCGCCTCGATCGCCAGCGGGAGGAGTCCGACCACCACCATCTTCCCCGGGGGCAGAAACGCTGTGACGATCCCGAGGGGGATGAACAACAGGATGTTCAGGCTGGTGTCGTTGACATGACTGATCTCCGACAGAGGCGCCAGGCCGAATCTCGAAAGATCGCACGTGCCGGTGCCCAGCAACCCGAATTCCACGGCATCTCGGAGCGGCGTGAGGGTGGCGGACAGAATGACCCCGAGCGTGAAAATCAAAGCGCCGGCGACCGCGGGCCGGACTCCGAAGGCGCGGCTGACGAGTCCCGCAAGATGGAGGGCGGCGACCGCCGAAACGAGGATGCCCGGCCAAAACCACGGAACATTGGCTATCGTCAACCGAATCCTTACGTTCTTATCCGGACGCCAACTCCTGACACTCGGCCCGGGTCGTTCACCCGCGGCAACGGATGCCGACCTGGCTCGCCCCCGGCTCAAATCACACTAGCATGCGGACCCAAGGTTCACGATCGCGGTACCTGCCGTTATCGTGTCGCCGCTGATGCTGCCGCAGCTGCCGGCCAGGATGTGGATACCGGTGGGGAGTGGTCCAACGATCACGTTTCCGCTGATGCGGTATCGCTGATTGTCTGACACGAGAATACCCCGCCCGTCGCTTGGCCTCGATGAGACCTCGATGCGATTCCCTCGGGCGACGTTGTCATTTCCCCCCTGGCCGGTGAGCATGATCCCCCGGTAAGTCCCCTGAACGATGTTGTTCTCGAAGATGATGCCTTGGCCGCCGTGTGTGTCCAGCCCGTGCCACGTCGGGACGTTCCGGACGAGCACGTTCCGGACGGTGATGCGCGCCGCCTTTGGCTCACCGCTTCCGAACTGCGACAGTGTGATCCCGTACGCATTCCCGCTATTTGCCGCGGAGGAGCCGTTCATCCCGATCCGCTCCACCGTTCCGCCCACGATCACTCCGTCGGTCGAACTGGTAGTGATGATCCCCGCGTAGGCGGCATCGTGGACGTAGGGCGTCAGTATCGTGAAGCCGGTCACATAGTGCAGGCGCACCCCAGCATCGCCGACATTGCCGGCTTCCACCTGGTCGAGGGTGATGCGGCTGACGCCCTGAGCGTAGATGGCGTTCTGGCCGGCCGAGTACACCGAGGACTGCGGGCCGATGACGGCAATCGACCGCAGCGTCACATCCGATGACGTAATCCTGACCGAGCCATTGACCCTGCCGCCAACGATGGTCAGCGGTTTGGCGATCGTGAGGGCTCCGCTCCAGGTCCCGGTGTGACTGACCGTCCCGCCCGGAGCGGCCGCGTCCACCAAAGACTGCAAATTCGTCGCGACGGGTGGCGGAGGCGGCGGGACCTGCGTCGGGGCGGGAGCCGGTGGCGGCGGGCTCGACGGCACCGCCGGTGGGGAGGCCCCGACGGCAACTGCAGTCGGCGCCGCCGGTGGGGAGGGCCCTACGGCAACCGCAGTCGGCGCCGCCGTTGGGGAGGGCGCTACGGCAACCGCAGTCGGCGCATCCAGTGGGGAGGGCCCAACGGCAACCGCAGTCGGCGCCGCCGTTGGCGCTGGGGTTGCGGTGGGTGCGGCCGCCGCGGCGGATTTCGGACCCGACGGTTGCCCAGCGACTGCGGGCGGACGGTGGAACGAGGCTGACGTCTCATTGTCCTTCGGCGCACGGGTCGCAGGAGCCGTTGCCTCACCCACCCTCCTCTGCCATCCGTTGGCGTGTTGACTCGTCGAGTCGGCAGCAACCATCAAGAGTGGGAGAATCAAAGCCGGAAGGAGGAGGATGATCGCCAACGTCGCAATCCAATCGCGCGGGCTGGATTGGCGATCCGGCGAGGGTCGGGGGTGCCGAAGCGTCGTGACCCGCGGAGTCGATGGGTCCCGTACAGAAAGTGGTGTTGCCTTGTAGCGCATCCATCCTCCGGAGTGTACCGACCTCGCAGCGGCGGGCCGTTGGTGATCACGGTGCAACCCTGTAGACCGTGGCCCCGAGAGTATCGGCGACGGACAACGGACGTAACCATGACGTTTGTGGGGAATTCCGCACATTCTCTAGGACCATCTGACCGACCCGATCGTACCTATCCAACCCGCCGAACTCTCAGCGGAGCGGCTCCGCGGGCGCTCCCGGGCAGGAAGATGCCCTTGCGAACTGGGCATCCAATGTCGCGCCGGGGCAGCAGGCCATCCATGGCGGTGGCGAATTCGCTTAGTACCTATCGTCATAAGTACATGCACGTAATTATCGGATCGCGTCTGGGGTATGCTTCTCTCCGAAAGGAGGGCGGCGCATGTCCAGACGGAGCCCGTTCGTCGTGGAGCTCGATGCCGATA
>JACCWY010000263.1 GCA_013697395.1 Chloroflexota bacterium
ACCCCGTGGTGCCAGACAGGCGTTAGCATGTGCCATGAGGGCCCCTCCTCCGACTGCGGCTTCACACCAGCAGCCGAAGGATACGGGCCCTCACCCCGTCAACAACCTGATTGGGAACTAGACCTAGCGCGGTGGGGGCAGGAGGCGGCCGTACCGCTCGGGGTCGGCCGCGACGGCCGACTGGATGGCGTTCAGCGCGGCGCCCTTGCGCAGGTTGTCGCTGCTGACCCAGAGCGCGAAGCCACGCGCGCGCCCAGGGACCGCCCGCAGGCGGCCGACCAGCACCGGGTCACGGCCCTCGACGTCGAGCGGCATCGGATGTCGCGCGGAGCCGTCCGCGGGCCGGTATTCGAGGCCCGGTGCGGCGCGCAGGACGGCTTCTAGCTCCTCGACCGTCGTATCCCGTTCGGTTCGGATGTGCAGCGCGACCGAGTGACCGGTGTGGACAGGCACGCGCACCGTCGTGGCCGCGATGTCGAGATCGGGCATCTCCAGGATCTTGCGCAGCTCGGCGTGGATCTTCTTCTCCTCGCCGCTCCAGCCAGTCTCGTCGAGGACGTCGATCTGCGGCACCACCGAGTCGGCGATCCGTCCGTGGAACGGGGAGGCTTCAGCGCGATCGCGGTGCTCGGTGCCACGCTCCGCATCGAAGGCGTCGAGCCCCTTGCGGCCAGCGCCGCTGACGGCCTGGTACGACGCCAGGTCGACCGATGCGAGGCCCGCGAGATCGCGAATCGGCGCCAGCGCCACCACCGCGGCCGCGGTCGTGCAGTTCGGGTTGGCGATCAGGTTGCCGGAGCGCTCACGGGCGGCATGCGCGTTCGCCTCGGGGACGACGAGCGGGACGTCGTCGGCCAGCCGGAACGCGCTCGAGTTGTCGACCACCAGCTGAACCGATGCCCCCGGCCCGGCCATGATCTCGCGGCTCTGCGGCCCGTCGACGGCCAGGAACAGGACGTCAAGCTCTCGGGCGTTCACGTCATCGAGGACGTGCACGGCTACGTCCGTGCCGCCGTACGAGAGCATGTGGCCCTCCTCGTGCCCGAAGGCGCGAAGGCACGCAGCCGGCAGGCCGGCATCGGCCAGGATCGAGCAGAAGACGCCGCCCACCACGCCGCGAGCGCCCGCGACACCGACGGTCGGCCAGGTTGAGTCCGTCATGCGGGTGACGATACCCGAGATCCCGCTCGGCGGGCTACGAGTCCCAGGGGCATCTACCATGGTTCGGGTGATGGAAGGGTGACCGATGCGTGAGCGAGAGGGATTTCCCGCGGGCGTTCCGGCGTGGATCGATACGAATCAGCCCAATCCGACGGGCGCGGCCGCGTTCTACGAGGGACTCTTCGGCTGGCGGTTCGAGGAGCGGATCGCAGGGGGTCGCCCGGGTGGCCCGTACCTCGTCGCGACCCTGGACGGTCGCGACGTGGCCGCCGTCAGCTCGGAGCCAGGCGACTCCGCCGCGAGCGGGCCGGTGTGGAACAGCTACATCGCGGTCGACGACGCCGATGCCTCCGCCGCGAAGGTGCGCGACGAGGGTGGAACGATCATCCGTGAGTCGTTCGATCTGGGCGATGCCGCCCGCAGTGCGGTTTGCGCCGACCCGTCGGGCGCCGTCTTCGGACTCTTGCAACCGGGCAGCATCAAGGGTGCCCAGGTGGTGAACGTGCCTGGCAGCTGGAACTTCAGCGAGCTCAACACCCGCGACCCCGAGGGTGCGAAGCGCTTCTATGGTTCGGTCTTCGGCTGGGAGGCGGACGAGGCCGACATGGGCGCGTTGGCCGGCTGGATGCTTCGCCTGCCGGGCTACGCGGACTTCCTGGAGCAGTTCGATCCTGGCATTCGCCAGCGCCACGCCGACTTCGGCGCACCGCCGGGATTCTCGGAATGCATCGGCTGGATCCTGCAGCTGGAGGCGGAGGACGCAAGCCGCACTGGAGCGTCACCTTCAGCGTGGCCGACGCCGACGCCGTCGCAGCGACCGCGAAGGAGCTCGGCGGGACGGTGCTGATCGAGCCGTTCGACGTACCACCGGTGCGAACCGCCGTCATTCGAGATCCCCAGGGCGCCCGATTCAGCGTCAGCAGCTTCAACCCTGGCTGAAGAGAATCGGCCGTTCCCCGGCCACGAGGCGCGCGAGGTCGGCATAGACCGCACCGGCGGTGACCCGCCCGCCGGCTCCGGGGCCTGAGACGCGGAAGACCCCGGCATCGGCGACCGTGATCTCGAGGACGTTCTCGACCCCAGCGGCCCGCGCCATCGGGTCGGACCGGTCCAGCGACGCCGGCTTCACCGACATGCCGTCTTTCGTGGCGTCGGCAACCAGCCGGATGTTCTGGCCGGGCTCCACGTCCAGGCCCACGATGCCCTCGACCGTCACGTCCGACTCGGGACGCCACTTGCCCCACGCCACAGAAGCAAGGATGGCGAGCTTCTGCGCGGCATCGCGGCCGTCGACGTCGAAGCTCGGATCGGCTTCCGCGTAGCCCGCCTCCTGGGCCTCGCCCAACGCCTCGTCGTAGGTGCGCCCCTCGCCCATGGCCGACAGGATGTAGGTGGTCGTCGCGTTCACGACGCCTCGGATGTGCTCGATGTCGCCCGTGGCCGCGAGGTGCGCGACCGTCTCGATCATCGGCGTGCCGCCGCCCACGCTCGCGCTGCCGAGGAGCGCGGCGACGCGCCGCTCAGCCAGCTCGGCCAGCTCCTTGCCGTGGGTGGCGAGCAGGGCCTTGTTGGCGGTGACGTAGGGCATTCCGCGATCGAGCGCCTGGCGGGCCCAGGCCAGCGGACCGTCGAGGCCACCGGCCAGCTCGACGACGACGTCCGCCTCGAGAGCCGCCTCCGGCGCGCCGATCTCGACGCCCTTCGGGAGGTCCGGCCGCTGGCGGTCACGAACGGCCACGGAGACGAGCGTGACCGGTAGCGGGCCGCCTCGAACGAGCTCCCCAACGGCCGAGCCAACCGTGCCCCAGCCGATGAGGCCGATGCGCAGGCGTTCCACCCGGCTAAGTCTAGACCGCTCTGGCCCGCGGCCGTGGGCGCGCCGAATCGGCGCTAGACTGAGCTTGATATGGGTGCCACCGAGACTGTCGACCTGTTCTTCGAGCTCATCAACGACGACCTCCGCGAGAAGGCTGTCGAGCTGTTCGCCGAGCACGCCGTGCTCGGCATCAGCGTTCCGGGCTCCGACGAGCGCACGAACCTGCGTGGACGCGACAAGGTCGGCGGCTGGTTCGTCCGCGCCGGCGACGGATTCCGGATGTTCACGAACGAGAGCCGCAACATGGGCGCCAGCTACATCGCCGACGTGACCGTCATCCGCCCGGGTATCCAGCCGATGCACGTGGAGGCCAACTTCCGCGTGGAGAACGGGCAGATCGTGGCCCTCTTCCTCCAGCCGAACTAGGGATCTTCGCGCTCAGTCCCCCTCGGCGTCGCGGCAGTCCTCGATCAGCTGCTCGACGCGGTCGCCCGCGTCTCGCCGCTTCATCTGGGCCAGTGCCGCTCGCTCCGACCCTGCGACGTCCTCGCCACAGTCCTCCGCAAGCTCCTGGACCAGGTTCGCCAGCCACCCCGGTTCGTCGGCTGGGGCTGGCGTGGCGGCCACCGCGGACGCCGATGCGGACGCCGATGCGGACGCCGTCGGTGCCGCGTCGGGCAGGCCGGACGGCCGGGCCGTGGCAATCACGAACGCGACCACCAGGACGATGGCCGCGATCGCGATGAGCGCGCCGACCGCCGCTGGACGCGGGGGC
>JACCWY010000264.1 GCA_013697395.1 Chloroflexota bacterium
TACAGGTTGCCAATGCCCAACCCAATGATCAACGCGATCACAAGCGTCCGCGGTAGCCGGCCAATCATGGCGCCATGACGGCGGCGGAGCACGGCACGGCGAGCGTGATCGCGACGTCCCTCTTCGGCTCACGCCGCGCGTCGCTCATGGAGCGCACGGCCCGGGTGGTGATCGCCGCGATCGTCATCGGGATCGGTACATCAACGATCGTGCTGGCCGTTTCCGAATTGCCGATGGGCGACCTGCGGGTATATCTGGCGGCCGCGGAACGGCTCGCGGCCGGGGAACCCCTGTATAAAACGGGTGCCGAACCATTTAATGCGTACTGGTATTCGCCTTGGTTGGCGGCCATGTTCATGCCGGCCACCGCCCTACCGTACTCGGTCGTGGTGGCGGTATGGCTCGCCACGCTCCTCGCGGCCTCTGGTCTCGTCATTGCTCGTCTCGCAAGGCTTGGGCCGACAGGAGTGCTTGCGGCTGGCCTGGTCGGTCCACTTCTGATCGCCGTGGCCTGCGGAGGCAATGTGCAGCCGCTCCTGATCGCAGCCCTTCTCTACCGGGTCGAGAAGCGGGACGGTCCCGTGTGGATCGCTCTCGCTGCTTCCCTCAAGGTCACGCCCATCCTATTCGTTCTCGCCCTGATCGCTGGGCGACGGTGGGGTGCTGCGGCGGCTGCCTTTGGTATCGCCACGATCCTGTGGCTTCCAGCCATACCGCTTGGTTTCACAACGGGCGGTCTGGCGGGGTGGGACCGCTACGCACCATCATTGATGGGACTGTCATTTCCCTTCTACGTCGCGCTGGTGCTGATCGGAAGCCTGCTCGTCCTAGCCATCTCTCCCCGCCATCGGTGGCTCGCCTCCTCGGCGACTGCGGTGATTGCCTTACCGCGTCTGTTCGCCTATGACGTGACGCTAGTTCTGGTTGGAGCTGCGGCGCGGAAAGACCCTGGTGACCACGAGGCGCCGCGTCAACGGCAGGCACCCGAATAGGCTGTTCCCCCGGGGCCCGAAGACGGATGCCGCCTCACGGAACCCGCAGGCGGACGATGGTTGCCCCTGCGCGGTCATAGACGACCTTGTGAGATTCGCTCTTCATGATCTCCTCGCGGATCCCGGGACAGCAGTCGACTGGAGAATGCGGGCCGTGTCGCCGTCCCTTCGGGATGAAGAGATAGTCAGCGGAGTTGTCGCGCAGCCACGAATCGAGGCACGCCACGGATACTGTGCAGCGTTGCAGTTTCGCATAACGATCGGACGCTCGAGCATATGCCGCCCGGCCGAGCCATTCCTGCCCCTGAACCGTTGCGACGCTCGTGCGGTGTGCCACGACGAAGAACCACTCAGAGTCCGGATCCGTGCTCCAGTGGTCACCTGTCAGGACAACCACGGTAGCGTCCGGTGGCGTGTTGGATGAGATCCAAGCCATGGCGTCGCGCCGATCCGCGCTCAGTGCGTGGAGATGTGACGCTTCAACAGTTGACGCGCCAACCCCGGCTCCCGCTTCTACGGCGATGAGAGTCACGATGACGCCGACCACGGCGCGGCCACCCAGGCGGCTGAATTTGGCGGACCCGTTCCCCATGCGTATCGCGTCGGCGACCAGCGAACCAACGAGGATGCTTCCCGCGACGATTGCATACTGACTGCCGAGGAATGAGCTCATCAGGACCCAGGCGGGCAGCAAAAATCGCCCTCGCAGCGCGGACATGATGGCGCCGCCGGCAATGACGAGCCCCAGTGGATCGCTTCCGAGGCCCGTCACGCGTCCCGCCACCAGCGTGATGAGGGCAACCTCGGGATCGGGTCCGTTCGACGCCACCTCCACGAATATTCGGGGGCCGTGCTCTGCCATCACAGCTGCGGCCCACGGAGCGACGACCACGACCCCGACCGCGGCTGCCGCAATTAGGTGATGGCCAGAACCCTTCAGGTTCGTCTGCTTCGACCGCATTGCGGCCACCAGGAGAAAGGCGGCTGACAGTGCCGTGAAGGCTGCACTGGCAGGATGCGTGAGAATGGTCGCTCCGGTGGCGAGGCCGAGGAGTCCGGCGCTCACATGAGTGGGCTTGTTCGGCAGGCGCAGCAGAAGCCAGAGCGTCGTAAGTCCCAGGGCGATGCCCGGGGCTCGTGTGACGCCACCGCCAGCTATGGCCCAGCTGAATGCCGCCGGGGCAAAGGCGTAGGTCAACCCGGCGGCCACTGATCCAGCTGCAGACCTCAGCAGCGTCATGCCAATGGCGGCGACGAGTGCGGCCGCGACCGCACTCAGCACCGTCGGCAGAACGCGCATGACCAAGAGAGTGTCGATACCGGTTACCGTCGCAACGGCACTTGTGAGATAGAACCCGAGCGGCGGGTAGGCGAACGGAATCTGGTGCCCGTTCGAAGACACGTGATTGGGCAACCACCCACCCTGGCGCTCGAGCTCGTCGATCATGGCCAGGAAGAGACCCCCATCGTTGATTGGAAAGTCGCTGTTCACCACGGCGGCCGCTCGAACAATCAGCGCGGCCAAGAAGACCACGGCCAGGATCATCGGCACAGAGTGAGCCGCCCCTCCAGCTGAGCCGATTGAGCGGCGTCTCGAGGGGAATACGTCCAGTGGGCAAATGAGTACGTCAGGGCGGCGGCTAGGGAGCCGGGGCGTGAGCAGAGCAGGTGACGGCCGATCGCCAGGACAAGCAGAGCAGCTGCGGCACTTGTCACCAAAGGAAGTATTCGCATCACCAGCCCGAAGTCGACTCCAAGGGAAGTAACCCAGCCGGTGAGGTAGAGCGCGAGCGGGGGATAGGCGAAGGGTAGTTCGCTGCCGTTCCACTGGACGCTAGTCGGGAGCGCCCAGGCGTGGACTTGGAGCTCCCTTGCTGGCAGAACTATCGCGCCGCGAACGAGGACGGCAGCAAGTACGACACTGAGCCATGAGGAAGCCAATACAGCCAGTGCTTGGACGGGGCGGGGGCCAAGAGGAGCAGTCACGAGCGCCAGCCCTCGACGACGGTGGCCAACGGCGCCGCGCCCGCACTTACGTGGCTCAACATTCGCTCGGTGGCTTCACCTGCGCCTGGCGTCGAGCACCGGCAGGATCGAGGATCCACCGGACGGCCCCAGCACCCGGACTCGGAAGCTCGAACGCGTACTCCGGCCACTGGATCGCGAGCCGGCGATAGCCCCATTGGTCGGCGCTGTAGCCACGCGTGTCGTTCTCGTGCAACGGGTTCAGTGTCGCTTTCCAGGCATCGGCGTGCAGGGGTCGACCGGCGATGAGGGAATACGCGCGGGCTGCGCGTTCGTCGAAGGCACCGCCTTCCGCCGCGAGCTGGACGACCAGAGCCCAGTACTCGCCAAAGCGTTGGTAGGCTCGGGGAAGCGACCGTAGGGCCGATGCCGCCCGTTCACCGCACAGGGAGAGACGGAGCGAGGCCTCGGTGAGGGTCGGGTCGCCGGGCATCGCGGCGACTTCCGAGAGGAGATCACCAGGAGATGCCAGCAGCGTGAGCCACTCTCCCTGCGTTGTCGGCGGCTCCAGACTCGCAGCGCCGGTCTCCCACCGGCGGAGGGCCAGATTGGCGACTCGGGTGGTGACCGATGGTCCAGATGCGACCGAAGCCCAAGCCTGTGCGGACAGTAGCGGCGGCCATGCTTGGACAAGCTCGGCGAGCAGAGCGTCGGCAGGTGCAGACGACGCCGTCCATGCGGCTAACACGAGGAGGTTGGTCGGGTCGGAACGCTGGACTGCCACCGCCTTTCCGAGCGCAGCATGCGCCTCATCCACCCGCCCGGCGTCCTTGAGGGCAAGTGCCAAGGTCCGCCATGCGAGATCGTCACTCGGGTTGATGTCCGTGGCAGCCCTGAGGTCCGAAAGGGCCACCTCGGGTTCGCCCTGTAGCAGCTGAACCGTGCCGCGTTGGCGCCAGTAGAGCGCCATATTCGGATCCAACGCCACGGCCGCGTCGAGTGATCGCGCGGCGCGCTCGAGCTGACCCGAGCCCGCGAATCGTCCTGCGAGGTCGTAGTACACGCTCGCCAGGGACGCGCAAGCGACGGCCAGGCCGATGACGGCAAGGCACGCGTATGAGGCGATCGAAATCGCTCGTGCCCGCCGACCGCTGGCACGACGTGTTGCGTTCACTCGTGGGGAGGCGATAGCCGCCCAGAGCACTGCGACCACGACGAGGTAGGGAAAGTCAGTGGGGTTCGAGCCTAAGCTGGCCACGACGAACGCGCCCAACGCAAACCTCGCGCCCGATGATCGCCTGCGCCAGAGTCGCGGCGTAAGAGCGACGAGGATGACCCCGGCCGCGAGGAGTCCCAGCAGGCCGACCTCAGGAAGCAACTGGAAGACCGAGCTGTCTGGATGGCGAGGCGCCAGCGTGTTCGTGTCGAAGTAGTCGGTCTGCTGAAGAACCCAGGGGAAGGATCCTGGGCCGAACCCTGCGATGGGCCGCGTCAGCCACGCATTGATCCCCGCGAGCCACATCTGCCCCCGCTGACCAAGGGTCGCAATGTCCAGGACGCGGTCCAGGAAGGAAGGGGCCGCGACGAGAACCACGCCGCCGAGTAACGCGGCCGAACCGATGCCAATGGCGACAGCTCGCCGACGCCAGGTTCGCCATCGACCGGCGATCAGTGGCAGGATCCAGACAAACAGCCCGCCGACGGATGCGGCCCAGACTGCCCGCGAGCCCATCAAGATGACCGACGCCGTAAGCAGGCATCCGACGATGGCAGCGGCTCCGACTCTCACTCGACTCGGCCGTCGAAGAAACCAGCTCGGATACAGCATCACGCCGAGGAGGGCCACGTCGTACGGATGACCCCAAGGCCGCGAGTCGATCCGCAGTCCAAGCGGCGGGAACACGGACCAGCCGGTCAGCGCCAGGAACTCGAAAGCCGCAGCCCCGATGCGCAAGCCCAACAGGCCGGTGACCGCGATCGAAAGCAACATCATCGCCTGCCCCGCCACCGATCGAATCGCGGCGATTCGTAGCAT
>JACCWY010000278.1 GCA_013697395.1 Chloroflexota bacterium
TTCCTGGGGCAGAACTTCGCGAAGGCCTACGACGTGACCTTCCTCAACGCCGATGGCGTGGCCGAGCACGCCTGGGCCACGTCGTGGGGCTTCTCCGCTCGCATGGTCGGCGCGGCGATCATGGCCCACGGCGACGACGCTGGGCTCCGGCTGCCGCCGGCCGTCGCGCCGATCCAGGTTGCGATCGTCCCGATCTACCGATCCGACGACGAGCGCGCCTCGGTCCTCGGTGTGGCGGAGAAGCTGCGCGCCGACCTGGCGGCGCTGGGCGTGCGCGTGCGGCTCGACGACCGCGACCAGCATCGGCCCGGTTACAAGTTCGCCGAATGGGAGCTCAAGGGCGTCCCCCTGCGGATCGAGCTCGGCCCGCGCGACGTCGCGGCAGAACGCGCGGTCATCGCCCGGCGCCTCGAGGGCGACAAGGTGGAGGTGGCACTCGCGGACATCGCCTCCGGCATGCCCGACCGGCTCGCATCGGCGCAGCGAGGCCTCTTTGCCGATGCCGTCGCCTACCGCGACGCGAACACCCACGAGATCACGTCGTATGAGGACTTCGCGTCCGGCGTGGAGGAGCAGGGCGGCTTCTGGCGCGGCGCCTGGTGCGGGGAGGGATCGTGCGAGGCGGAGATCTCGGCCGCGACGAAGGCGACCATCCGCTTCCTGCCGACCGAGCGGTCCGATCCTGGCGGGAACTGCATGCACTGCGGACGCCCGGGGTTCGAGGTCGCCACCTGGGCACGCGCCTACTGACCCGGCGCGTGTCGAGATCGCCGTTTGCCGTGCGTTGTAACGGCAGCGGACAATCATCAGCACCGAACTGCGAGGAGGAATGACAGATGGGTAACGCCACCACGGCACCGGCCATCACGAAGATGGACTGGTGGGAGATCCCGGTTCCGGACCTGGACGACGCCAGGCGCTTCTACGGCGAGGTCTTTGGGTGGACCTTCCAGCCGCTCGGCGAGGACTACTTCGCGGCCGTCGGCCCCGACGGCGACATGCTCGGCGGCATCTTCAAGGCACCCGATGACCAGCTCGGCAACGGCGTCCGGATCACGTTCACCACTGACGACCTCGAGGTCGCGCTCGACAAGGTGACCGCTGCCGGCGGCACGGTCGTGACGCCACGCTCGGAGATCGGCGGCGACATGGGCTGGTGGGCCGCATTCACCGACCCGGCCGGCCGGTGGATCGGCTTCTCAACCACCAACCCGGCCGGCTGATGAGCCTATCGTGACCCTCGGTGGCTCCTGACCCTGTGCGAGGTGCGGCCGCCCTGGCCCTCGCGGCGGTGATGCTGGTCGGCTGCGGCCTGATGCCATCGGCCTTGCCGCAGTGGGTGGCAAATCGCAAGCCGCTGCCGCCCTGTGGCGAGGAGACCGTCGTGCGAGGCGACACCGACGTCGAGGCGCGCCAATGCCTGTACGACGCGTACCGTGCCGGCACCGACGCCGAGCTGATCAGCACCGAGGCCATCACCGAGGGCAGGCGCATCACGCGGTACATGCGTGTCCACGAGAACGGAACGATTGAGATGTTCACCGACGCCACCGGCGACCCGCTCGGCTCGGGCACGTGGGAGCGCGAGACCTGCGGCCAGCTCCTCGGCGCAGAGGAGGTGCGCGACGTGTGGATCGAGGAGGTCTTCATCATCCTGGACTGCGAGGACCAGCCCATCCCGTGAGGCGGTCGGCTAGCATCGGTCAGGTGAGCACGACGATCGAACCGCACATCGTCTCCATCTCCGAGATCCGGGAGGCGGCGGAGCGGATCCGTGGCGTGGCCACCCGCACGCCGCTGCTCCGATGGGACGACACGACCTGGCTGAAGCCGGAGTCCCTTCAGCCGGTCGGCGCATTCAAGATGCGCGGCGCCTACAACAAGGTCGCCTCATTGACGGATGCGGAGCGTGCCCGCGGAGTCGTCACCTACTCGTCGGGCAACCATGCGCAGGCCGTCGCCCGCGCCGCACGGCTCCTGGGTGCCGCGGCCGTGATCTGCATGCCGGAGAGCGCGCCGCGCGTGAAGATCGACGGCGTTCGGCGCGATGGCGCCGAGATCGTCTTCACCGGCAACGACTCCGAGGAACGGCACCGGCTGGCGCTGCAGCTGGTTCAAGATCGCGGCCTCGTGATGGTCGAGCCCTACGACGACCCCGCCATCATCGCCGGCCAGGGGACCTGCGGCCTCGAGATCGTCGATGACCTGCCGAACGTGACCAGCGTCCTGGTGCCCGTGTCCGGCGGCGGCCTCTCTGCCGGTGTCGCAACGGCCGTGAAGGCGGTCGCGCCGTCGGCCCGCCTCGTCGGGGTCGAGCCGGAGCTCGCGGCCGATGCGAAGGCCTCGCTCGAGTCGGGGTCGCTCGTGTCGTGGACTGCCGAGCAGACCGGGCGCACCATGGCCGATGGCCTGCGCACGAACTCGCTCGGCCCGCTGCCGTTCGAGCACCTCCGCCGATTCATGGACGAGATCGTGACCGTCTCGGAGGACGGGATGGCCGACGCGATGCGCCAGCTCGCGAAGCTCGCGCGCCTCGTCGTGGAGCCGTCGGGCGCTGCCGCGA
>JACCWY010000291.1 GCA_013697395.1 Chloroflexota bacterium
GCGGCGGAGCGCCCGAGCTCCCGGAACCACGTTAGACCCTCATAACGGTCGGGCGACGCCGCCCATGCAGCTGTATCTGGATGCATGTGGGTGTACCCGTGGAGCTCGATGTCGCCGAAGCCTGCGTCGCGGAGCGCCTTGATTCCCCGGAATTCCGAGGAGTAGTCACTCAGCATCGCCGGCGCATCTCCGGCCGTCTCGCGATAGATGACATGCGGCGAGGCATGAACACGTCCGGCGACACGCGGTGCAGCCGCACCGGCTATGGTCAGCACGCCGCGGGAGGGGTCACCGTCATCCACCCAGGCTGCCGTGTACAGCACTGAAAGGCGGCCGTCCCTGCGTCGGAGATCGCGTACGATGGCGGCCCAGTCAGACTCATCGAGCTTCGGGTAGAGCCATTCGCGATTGTGCACGTTCTGAGCGCCGCCCGGGTCGTCCATCCGAAGCACCAAAGTGTTGTCGAAGTCGAGCCAGGCGACTGGGGCAATCGATCCCGCAGTGAGCAGGTAGCGAATGAGTGCGGTGCCCCCTCCTCCCGCGTCGCGCATCTCACCGGGATGAGCGGCGAGTGTGACGACCCGTCCCATGCCGGACCGCCGAGCGACTACCAGCGGCGACCCGCCGAGAGTGGCCCACGTCATGACGTCATTCCTGAGCGTCACGGTCTCGGCCGCGAGCGGTCTTTCAGTGCGCCACTGTTTCGCGGTGGCTGGGCCTTTCCAGTCCAGTGAACGGCCAGCGGTTCGCTGCGAGGAACGTGACACGCCGGCGAGTCGGGCCAAAGGGGTTTCCGGGGCCGCGGCGCGGCTCACGATCAGCGCAGGCTCGGAATCCAAAAAACCAGCGAGCATCGATACGGTGTCTTCGCCGATCGTGTCCGGGTTGCACGCGATTATGATCCATCGAGCCTGGACCGGAACGGCGCTGTCCAGGAACCCCCCTGAAAGCCGGGCGACGGACGCGTCCCACCCCAGCAAGCGGGCGAGCGTGAGCCAGTCGAGTGCCTCCCTTTGTCCGGCCGGAACCCAGCCGCCGGTGCCCCAGACGCGGCGTCCAGGCGGTAACTCGGTTTCCGATGTTATTACGAGAACCCGAGACGCGGTCACGCGTGAGCCACTCGGACGAACGTGCAACGACAATTCAACCTTCTTGGCTCGCGGCTCTCGCGAGCACCCCGCCGAAGCAGTCGGCGAGGGCCTGCCCGACCATCTCGGGCGACACCCGCGCTTCGGCCATCTTTCGCGCTCGCGGCCGCATTGCGGCCAAGGTGTCGCGACTCTCAAGCACTAAAGCAAGCCGCGCGGCGAGGGCACCGTCGTCACAAGGAGGAACAAGCCACCCCGTCTCACCGTCGATGACCATTTCGCCGACCCCGCCGACGCGCGACGCGAGCACGGGAGTTCCGCACGCCATCGCCTCTCCGACCACAGTCGGGAATCCCTCCCGACGCGAGGGAAGCGCCAGGCACTCTGCCGCATTGTAAAGAGGAGCGAGCGCGTCGGGTCCGGAGCGCCATCCCAGAAATCGGACTCGTCCGGGAGCATGCTTCGTGGCGATCCGCCGAAGCCGCTCGCCGTCGGGTCCCTCGCCGACAATCAGGAGATCAGCGTCGGGGTGCTGAGGCACGAGGCGCGCAAAGGCCCGGATGAGCGCGCTCACCCGCTTCATCTGGTCGGCGAGCCGGCCGACGAAAAGAACGTAGCGACGCCGCTCATCGAGATCAGCGATCCGACATGCAGCCGCGCGGTTCATCGGCCGGAATCTGGCGGTGTCGATCGGAGTAAGTATGAGAGCAAGACGCTCGGCGCGGACGGCATACCGCGTCATCAGCATCGTGCGTTCGGCCTCGCTCGACACGATGAACATGTCCGCCCGTGGTATCGTCCAGCCTCGAATTCTCTTGCCAAGGTATTCATCGGGCTCGCCCCCGGCGTGAAACGCAATCAGCGGGACATTGAGCACCTTCGCGAGCATCAGCAGCACGTCGAATCGCCCTGACGAGTAGCTGCATACGAACAGGACATCGGGACGATCGTGGCGCAACACTCTGAGGAGCGCCGGCGACGCCGGCGAAGCGTAGGACGCGACAGTCGCGAAGGCGCGATAGCGCTTGCGCCAGCGCCAGGCGCCGTGGCCGAGGTAGAACATCCGCCACATCAGTCGATGGAGCGACGACGACTGGATCATCTTCACACGGCATCCGACCACAGAATGGACTAGTTCGTCGATTTCGGGAGCGAGCGACTGACCATACCAGGTGACGTCACCGACCGCGCGCTGCAGCACGGTAGTGATGGCATGCACCCCCGTATCGGCCCAGTGCGTGGCAAAGGTTCGCTGGTCAACGCCGTAGTGCGGATAGAAATCCTCGAATACGTCGTCGTGGTCGAATAGCGCGATCCGCATTCTCGCCGCGCAATCGGGGGACGATGCCGAAGGAAACGACTTCACGGTTCCGAGGGTGAGCAACGGCGAGGCATCGGGGCAGATATTAGCTTTACGACTTCGCCCCCGCCAGAACTTTGCTTCCAGCCTCGCAATTCAAACTGTAGCAGTACCTCGGGCAGAGCCCATCACCGAGGAGATAGCCGTGCAGCTGTACGCGGCAGTGTGCTCCATCGAGGCGAACATAAGTGAGGGCTATTCGCGCAGCTCGGGAAAGGTTAGGGCAAGAATATTCGAGTACGCCATGGCATCGGTTCGCGAAAGCATGAGCGCGTACAAGTCATCAAGTCCTATACTCGGTGACTCGACTGTGAAGGACAGGCGCGACAGGTTGGAGGAGATGAGCCGGTTGCTCCTAACGATAGTCCCGCGAGAACGCGGCCGCCCGATGAGGTAGAGCGACGATCGAATTGTTCTGGCTATGCCCGCCGACTCATCCCGCAATTCGCACTTTGTCGTCGATCGTCGATGGCAGTTAGTTCTGAATCCGCAAAGTCCTCGACTGACGGTCCGCGAAACAGGCGCACAGGTCCGTTACGTTCAAAGTGACCCACTACTCGGTGGCAGCGAGAAAGTGACCTCAGTGGATGAACCTCGTATTATCTTCGTCCAACGTTTTCACGGGATCGACGCTTGGCTCATACGGACGCAGTCGTTGTATTCACCACCATTGCAACCGCCGATGAGGCAGTCGCTCTCATCAGAGAGCTCCTCGACCGGCGGTTGATCGCTTGCGGAACCGTTCAGCCGGGCGCCCGGTCAATCTACAGGTGGGAAGGAAAAATCGCCGACGAGCAGGAGGCGGTCGTAATTCTCAAGACGCGATCGGGCTGCGTCGAAGGCCTGCGGAGGGCGTTTGCCGAGCTTCACCCGTACAAGGTTCCCGAGCTTCTCGCGATTCCGGTCACCGGCGGTCTCGAGCGCTACCTCGGCTGGATCAACAGCGAAACGAGCCTGACCATCGCGTGAGTCGAAAGACAATCGCGTTCGTAAGGTCGAGAGCTACAGCCATGGTATGCGGCAGAAGCTCATCATCTCCAGCGCTTTCCTTCACAAGCCCGACGTCATCGTGGTCGATGAGCCGATGGTCGGTCTCGATT
>JACCWY010000325.1 GCA_013697395.1 Chloroflexota bacterium
GTGCGTTCGTGGTCAACGGCGTTCTCGACAACAAGCAGTTCGACCTGCTCATTGGCCCGTGGAGGCAGGCGTTTGGGCTGCTGACTCCAGTTGGACCGGGTGTGCCGAGCCGTGACAGCGCTCTCAGACTCCGCTGAGCCCTGCGCCGCCTTAGTAAGCCGCAGGATTCGGCCCGGAAGGGGCATCCGGCATCGGAGCCGCCGCGAAGCCAGATCGGTGTCCGCCGGGAATCCGCACTTCTCTCGGGCTTCGTCGATGGCCGATGGCGGGCTCAGCTCCACGCCGCAGGCGGCATGGACACCAGGAACACCGGAAGCATCCCCCATTCGAGATCAGGAAGCCATCATGCTTTCCTTGCATCCAGTAGAAAGCTTCCTGCGTGCCTCCGAGCGATTCGACAAGCGCCTTTGCTGCGGCGGACCGGTCGCTCGGACGTTCGATCATTGCCTTCGCGGACTCGGCAGTATACGAGAAGAACGTGATGAATCTGGGCATGCGGGTGTCCTCCTGTTGGGCGCGTCAAGCGCGGCTTGGAGGAGTCGGGTTTCGCCGTTTGGCTGCCATGGGCGACGATTGAGGCGACCGTGCTCCGATGCCCTCGCCGTGATCGAAGGATTCTTACGCGCGCGGCATGGCGGCGTCCGGGGTCCAGATTCGCTTCCGCACGCTGCTGATTGTGGAGGGCAGGTGGACAGCCCTCCGACGGCCGTGAGATTTCGTGGATAACTGGGCTGGTCGCCGATCCAACCCAGCCGTATGGTGATTGCGGCGCCAACGGAGGTGCCGCTCGATCCGTCACCGGAAGTGACACCGGAAGAAGCACTCGACTCGGCACTCGACCGACCACTCGACCTGTCGCGGTAACGCTCCAGGCACGGGAGTAAGCGCGGGACCGAGCACGGGACTTCCCACCGGACCGTTCACCGGAGCGGGCGCGGGAGTTCCTCCGTAGGCGCTGTTTCGTTGCCCTCGGGTAACGGATCAATAGGGGCGACCGCTGCAGACCCTCGGGACAGAGGCGCATCGGCCGCCCCATTGATGCCTTGCGGCCCTTTCCTGGACTTGGCCGTTTGCCTCGGCTCGCACGACGTTGCGCTACCTTGCCGTTCGGTGCTGCGCGTCGGCCGGAGGCGGTGCCCGCCGGAGCTGCCCGCATCCGAGTGCGTCGGCCCTCGGATGCCATTCAGGTTGGCCCTGTGACCACGGAACGCCCGGTCCCCGGCGTTCAGCCGCCCTTTCGGGCCATTCGTCGGTCGTACGGCCAACCTCATTGGCGGAATGACCCTCGAGGGCCGGTTCGACCGTCACAGGGCCAACTGGGTTGGCATCCGGCCCCGGTCCGAGCGCGCGTCGTCGCGTTCATGGTCGCCGGCATCTCGAAGATGGAGCGGCGACGAGATGCTGATATCGCAAGGCGCTTGTCCCGTGGGGGAGCAGAAACCAGAGAATCTGACGCTGGGTTCGGTGCGTCGAGTCACCATCAGGCACGCGCGTTGCTGGTATGAGAGGGGTCGGTGCCCAACCGCAGCGCACGTGCCCAAGCGCGGCGTACTGATGGTGGGTGGGGGGACCGAAATGAAGCCGGCTGCTCACCTGGGGGGAACAGGTGAGCAGGCCGGCTCAACCATACGCTACTACCGTTGGCGAGGAACTATTTCACTGTTCGACTGGAGCGGGCTGGCCAGGGTCCTCCCACGGAGTGGGCAAGCCATCGGTCGCGTCTATACTGGCCGCCCGTGGCAGCACCTGGAGCTGGCGCGTGCAGTCGAGGGATGGATGACGGCCGAGTACCCCTACAACGGACGCCTGAGCCGCTGGGAGGAGGTCGCTCCCGGCCTGGCCATCGTCGGCGTGCAGGCGCTCGAAGAGCCGTTTCCGTTCGAGGCGGGCCAGTACGCCACCCTCGGCCTGATGGGCCCCGAGAAGCTCATCCAGCGCCCCATGAGCATCTCCTCTTCGGCCGATGACCTGGGCGAGTACGAGTTCTTCATCCGTCTCGTCGAGGGCGGCGCGCTCACGCCGCTGTTGTGGGAGATATCGGTTGGCGACCCGATCAACATCAAGGGCCCGAAGGGCAAGTTCATGCTCCAGCCCGATGGCAGGAGGTGCCTCTTCGTGGCGTCCGGCACAGGCCTGGCGCCCTTCATCAGCATGATCGAGACGCTCCGCGGCCGGAACGAAGAACGCGACATCGTCCTCCTCCACGGCGTGAGCTACGACTACGACCTCGCCTGGCGCGAGCCGCTGACGGAGCTCGCCAACGGCAGCGGCTTCCCGCTGCGTTACGTCGGGACGGTGTCACGTCCGCAGGGCAGCCCGGACTGGACCGGCTGCACCGGCCGGGTGGAGACGATCCTCTCGGCCCAGCTCGACGAGCATGGCCTGACCGCCGACAACACGACCATGTACCTGTGCGGCAACCCTGAGATGGTCAGCGCGGTCGAGGAGCTCGCCGCGGAACGCCGGTTCGCGCCCGAGCAGGTGCGCAAGGAGCTGTACTGGCCGAAGGGCCGCGAGCACAAGTGAGCGCGCCCGGCAGCTTCTACCTGACCACGGCCATCTTCTACCCGAGCGAGCGGCCCGCGCTGCACTCGATGTTCGAGGCCATCGGCGCCGACGCCATCGCCCGCTACCACCGCCTGCTCGGCCACGACACGCGCTTCCTGACCGGTATGGACGAGCACTCGGCCAACGTCGAGCGCGACGCGCGGGAGCTCGGGATCGATCCGCATGCGCTCATCGACCCGTGGGCGGCCACCTGGCAGGCCACCTTCGAGCGGTTCGGCATCAGCGCAGATCGGTTCATCCGCACGACCGACCCGGACCACGCCGTCGCCGCGACCGAGATGGTGCGCCGCGCGCAGGCGGCCGGCGACGTGTACGAGGGCCTATACTCGGGCTGGTTCTGCACCGGCTGCAACGAGTTCAAGACCGACCAGCAGCTCGTCGACGGGCGCTGCCCGGACCACCCGACGCTCGATCCACAGTGGCTGGAGGAGCACAACTACTTCTTCCGGCTCTCTGCCTACCAGGAGCGGCTGGAGGCGCTCTACGCCGACAATCCGTCATTCTGCGAGCCGGAGCACTTCCGCAACGAGGTGCTCGGCTGGCTGCGGGACGGGCTGCGCGACTTCAGCATCAGCCGATCGGGCACGACCTGGGGCATCCCCTTCCCGGACGCAGAGCGGCATCGCATCTACGTCTGGTTCGACGCCCTCACCAACTACCTCACCGGCGCAGGCTTTCCCGACGACCAGGCCGCCATGGACCGATGGTGGCCGGCCGACCTCCACGTCATCGGCAAGAACATCACGCGCTTCCACTGCCTGTACTGGCCGGCCATGCTCATGAGCGCCGGCCTGCCGCTCCCGAAGCAGGTGTTCGCCCATGGCTTCATGCTCGATCGCGGCCAGCGCATGAGCAAGACGACCGGCAACACCGAGGATCCCGACGAGGCGGCCGATACGTTCGGAGTCGATGGCGTGCGGTACGTCGTGCTGCGCGAGGTGCCGTTCGACCGTGACGCGGACGTGACGTTCGACGGCTTCGTGCGGCGCTACAACGCCGACCTCGCCAACGACCTCGGCAACCTGGTGAACCGGACGGTCAGCATGAGCCAGCGCTACCTCGACGGCCGGCTGCCGCCGGTGTCGGATGCGACGCAGCCCGCGGACCTGGAGATTCGCGACGCCGCGGGGCGGACGGTCGAGGCGTACCACGCCGCCATGGACGGCCATCAGCTCGACGAGGCCCTGGCGGCTGTCATGCGACTCGCCGGCGCCGCGAATGGCTACGCCGAGGGCCAGGCGCCGTGGAACCTGAACAAGGCGGGGGAGACCGAGCGCGTCGGCCAGGTGCTCGCCGTCATGGGCGAGGTCTGTCGCATCCTGGGCCACCTGCTCGCACCGGTGGCACCGACCGGCGCACGGGCCGTCCTCGAGCAGCTGGGCATCCCGCCCCCGTACGACGAGCGCGGGGCGGGAGGACCGGGCCTGGCCCAGCTCCTCGCATGGGGCGCGCCGGGCAGCGGGTCGGTGACGGGGAAGCCGACCCCGATCTTCCCGCGCATCGAGGTGGAGGCCCCGGCCTGAGCCGACGGACCCGTCCCACGTGGCTCGGAGGGCTGGTCGACTCGCACTGCCACCTCCAGCACGAGCGCTTCGACCCAGACCGCGAGGCGGTGCTGGCGCGTGCCGCGGACGCGGGGATCGAGCGCATCCTCGTCCCCGGCTGGGACCTTCCCTCGTCGCTGGCGGCGCTCGAGCTGGCCGAGCGCCACGCTCCGCTCGTCCTCGCCTCCGTCGGCGTGCATCCCCACTACGCCGCCCTGACCGATGAGCGGGCGTGGGCTGAGCTGGAGGCTCTCGTGGCCGATCCCCGCTGCGTCGCGGTGGGGGAGATCGGGCTCGACTTCTTCCGCAACCTCTCGCCTCCCGACGTGCAGCGCGCCGCGATGGCCCGCCAGCTGGCCACCGCCGATCGCCATGGCCTGCCCGTGCTGGTCCACGACCGGGATGCCCACGCGGAGGTGACCGGCCTTCTCATGGCATGGGAGGGACGGCGGCATCAGGCCGCACGCGGCGTGCTTCACGCGTTCTCCGGCGACGCGGCCATGGCCGCGTCGCTCACCGCCGCCGGGTTCCTCATCAGCTTCGCCCTGCCGCTGGCCTTCCGATCGGCCGCCGGCCCGCGTGCCGCGGCGCCCCTCGTGCTCGCGGGCAGCTACCTTCTCGAGACGGACGCCCCGTACCTCGGCCCGGACCGCGACGGCAGGAACGAGCCCACGACCGTGCTGCGCGTCGCCGCCGAGCTTGCCGCGCTCCGCCACGTGGATCCGGAGCTCGTCGCAGCCGACGCTCGGGAAGCATTCGAGCGCCTGATCGGAACATGAACGAGGCACAGCTCGCAGGACGGGCGAGCGGCTGGCACGCCGGTTGCTCAAGCAGGGGCTGTGGCGGACGCCACCGAACCATGCATCAGGAGGACCCACCTCATGGGCCAGGTCAACGTCAACACACCAGGCGGCACCACGGACGGCGAGCCTGCCGGCAGCAGCGGCGCCGGCTTCATCCTCGGCATCATCATCGCGATCATCCTGATCGCAGTGTTGCTATGGATGTTCGTGTTCAACGCAGGCGACGGCAACGGCGGCGGCACCACCCCGACCGATGACGGCGGTGAGGCTCCGGCGCCCAGCGGCTGGGTCCTGACGGATTACGCCTGAGCCGTCATCTCGGAACGTCCGACACGCACGACGCCCCGGCCGCCATGCCGGGGCGTCGTTCTGCGCGCGCCAACCTTGACACTCTCGCTCGCGGGGTGCTACCTTGCTGCTTGGCACTCTCTTAGGTCGAGTGCCAGCCATGGGTCGCATCGATCCGGCCTGGCGCTCCCGCGAGAACCTCTAATCGGCACCAAGGCGCACGGGTTGCGCACGCAAGGAGGCACCACGCACAGATGACCAGCACGGTCAGCGGTACGGCCACCCAGCTGAAGCCCCTGGGTAGCAACGTCATCGTCAAGCCGACCCCGCGCGAGGAGATGACGAAGAGCGGCATCGTCCTGCCCGACACCGCCAAGGAGCGCCCGCAGGAGGGCACCATCGTGGCCGTCGGTACCGGACGCACGCTCGACAACGGCTCACGCGAAGAGATCGAGGTCGCAGTCGGCCAGAAGGTCCTCTTCCAGAAGTACGCCGGCACCGAGTTCAAGCTCGACGACGACGACGAGCTTCTCATCCTGAAGCACGCCGACATCCTGGCGATCGTCGAGTAGACGAACCGATCAACCGATACCGCCGCGCGCCCAGCGCGGCGAACGAACGAGGAGGAAGAGAAGAACCGTGGCGAAGCAGCTGCTGTTCGAGGAAGAGGCGCGGCGCTCCCTGAAGCGCGGCGTGGACAAGATGGCCGATGCCGTCAAGGTCACGCTCGGCCCCAAGGGCCGTTACGCCCTGCTCGACAAGAAATTCGGCGCACCGACGATCACGAACGACGGTGTCACCATCGCACGCGACATCGAGCTCGAGGACCCGTACGAGAACATGGGTGCTCAGCTGCTCGAGGAGGTCGCGACCAAGACGAACGACGTGGCCGGTGACGGCACCACCACCAGCATCGTGCTGGCCCAGGCCATCATCACCGAGGGCCTCAAGAACGTCACCGCCGGCGCCAGCCCGATGGGCCTCAAGCGCGGCCTGGAGAAGGGCGTCGCGGCCATCGTGGACGAGATCAAGCGCCTGTCGAAGCCGGTCCTGACCACCGACGACATCGCGCACATCGCCGCGATCAGCGCCCGCGACGACGAGATCGGCGCAATGATCGCCGACGTGATGGACAAGGTCGGCAAGGACGGCGTCGTCACGGTCGAGGAGTCGCAGGGACTGAAGCTCGAGAAGGAGTTCGTCGAGGGCATGCAGCTCGATCGCGGCTATCTGTCCGCCTACATGGTCACCTCGGCCGACGGCGGGAAGATGGAGGCCACGCTCGACCAGCCGTACGTGCTGGTGACGGACAAGAAGATCAGCGCGGTCGTCGACATCCTCCCCACCCTCGAGAAGACGGTCTCGACCGGCAAGCCGCTCCTGATCATCGCCGAGGACGTGGACGGCGAGGCGCTCGCCACGCTGGTGGTGAACAAGCTGAAGGGGACGATCAGCGTCCTGGCCGTCAAGGCCCCCGGCTTCGGCGATCGCCGCAAGGCCATGCTCGAGGACATCGCGACCCTGACCGGGGCGCGCGTCATCAGCGAGGAGGTCGGGCGCAAGCTCGATAGCGTCCAGCTCGAGGACCTCGGCCAGGCCCGCCGCGTGACGTCCACCAAGGACACGACCACGATCGTCGAGGGCAAGGGCGATCCGAACGCGATCAAGGCCCGCATCGGCCAGATCAAGCTGCAGATCGAGGACACCACCAGCGACTTCGATCGCGAGAAGCTCCAGGAGCGTCTCGCCAAGCTCTCCGGCGGCGTCGCCGTCCTGAAGGTCGGCGCGGCGACCGAGGTCGAGCTCAAGGAGAAGAAGCACCGCATCGAGGACGCCGTGTCGGCGGCTCGCGCGGGCGTCGAGGAGGGCATGGTCGCCGGCGGCGGGTCGGTCCTCATCCACTCGCTCCCGGCCCTGGACAAGGTCGAGGTGCTCGGCGACGAGCTGATCGGCGTCAACATCCTGCGCCGTGCGCTGGAGGAGCCGCTGCGCCAGATCGCGATCAACGCCGGCCAGGAGGGCTCGGTCGTCGTCGAGGCGGTCCGCAAGCTCAAGCCCGGCAGCGGCTACGACGCGCAGAAGGGCGAGTACGGCGACCTGTTTGCGTGGGGCGTCATCGACCCGGCCAAAGTCACGCGCTCGGCGCTCGAGAACGCCGCCTCCATCGCCGGCCTGCTCCTCACGACCGAGACGATCATCACCGATCTCCCGGAGAAGGAGAGGGCGATGCCCGGCATGCCCCCCGGCGGAGGGATGGACTTCTAGGGTCCACCCTTCCTTCGCAACCCTTTGCGAAAGGCCCCGGCTTCGGCCGGGGCCTTTGTCGTTTCCGGGCCGAATGTCTCTCCGCGACGACGACGATCTCGTCATGCGGCGGCCGGTCGGGGCGCCGTACACTCGGCCGGAACGCTGCCCCTGCCGCCAGATGAGGGAATCCAGATGTCCGGTCACCTGCGCCGACGAAGCTTCGCCATCACGATCACGCTCGGCCTCTTCGCAGGGCTTCTGCCCCAGGCGGCAGCGGCGGCAGCGCCGGCGCTGACGGCCACCTCTGTCGCGAGCGGACTCTCGATCCCGTGGGACGTGGCCCTTGCCCCGGACGGGACCATGCTCGTCACCGAACGCGCGGGCCGCGTGCGCGTCTATGCCGGCGGCGTGGCCAACGCGCCGCTGCTGCAGACGATCACGATCCCCGACGTGCGCGCGGTGGGCGAGTCGGGCCTGATGGGGATTGCCGTCGACGTCGACTTTGCCTCGAACCGGCACGTCTACATCTGCGCCTCCCGCCAGTACGGCGGCAATCCCTGGTGGAACGAGGTGCTGCGGTACACGGTCGCGCCGAACCACCTGTGGCACTCCCCCGTCATCCTTCTCACCGGCATGGCCGCGAACACCATTCATGACGGCTGCGCACTGGAGATGGACCGGTTCGGCAAGCTGTGGGTCACCATGGGCGACGCCATCAACTCGAGCTGGTCCCAGAACCGCGCGAGCCTGAACGGCAAGGTCCTGCGGATCAACCGCGACGGCAGCATCCCGTCGGACAACCCGGTGATCGCCGGAACGCGCAACGCCGTGTACTCCATGGGACATCGCAACCCGCAGGGCATCGCCTTCCGGCCGGGGACCGACCAGGTCTACGTGGTCGAGCACGGTCCGGAGCCGAACCACGGGGACGACGAGATCAACCTCATCCAGGCCGGCGGCAACTACGGGTGGCCGTGCTACACCGGCAATGGGCGGCCGTATCAGACCTCGGGCTGCGGCCCGGCCGGCAACTATCTCGCTCCGCGCTGGTCGTCCGGCGCCGGCGTGACGCTGGCGACCTCGGGGGCGTCCTTCGTCAACGGGCCGCAGTGGGGCGACTACAACGGCATGCTCTGGGTGTCGACGCTCAAGGAG
>JACCWY010000327.1 GCA_013697395.1 Chloroflexota bacterium
GCCTCGCGGTCTGCATCCTGGCTCAGGATCGTGAAATCCGGGTCGACCCCGACGTGCGATCCGTGTTGGCGTAGCAGATCGGCTGCGAACGAGTGGAAAGTCGTCAGCACCGCACGCCGACTTGAGCCACCGAGCATCTGATTGACCCTCGACCGCATCTCGGCCGCTGCCTTGTTGGTGAAGGTCAGGCCAAGCACCCGGAAGTGGCGATCGGGCGAGCCCTCAAGGATCCGCGCCACCCGCAGCGTGAGGACCTTCGTCTTTCCGGACCCCGGGCCTGCGAGCACAAGCACGGGTCTTTCCGCGACCTCGAGGGCGCGGCGCTGATTCTCGTTGAGTTCGGCCGTCGCGATCATTGGTTCAGCCCGCGAGCTTCGCGGCTCTCTTGAGTATCGCGACGATGGTGGTCGGGACTGGGCGAGCGCCAGTGCGCAGCAGGTCGGCGACCTCTGCGGCGACGGCTGTCTTCTGTCTCTTGATTGCCAGCGCGACCTCCTCACTCCGCTTGGGCGTACCGGGCGCCACGGTGACAGTCGCAGCCTGTTGCGGCGCAAGTGCGGCCTCGTATAGATCGAGGAAGCCCTCGCTACACAGGCAGTGCTCCATGTTCTTGTACGGCACTGAGGTCAAGTGGTCCGCCTCCGCCCTGCCGTCTAGGCGGGTGCGCGCCGACGTCGCATACTGCTCGCCGGCGTCGTCGCCGTCGCAGACGACGTGCCACGCGATCCCGAGCTCGTCCGCCAGCGCGACGAGCGGGCCCGGACCACCGGACTGTGCATAGTTGTCGACAATCCTTACGCTGGCGCGTTCCAAGTCGATGCTCGCGCCCTCCGCGGCGGCATGGAACACCCAATACTCGGTCTCACCTTCTCCGAGCAGCCATACGCGCGCAAAGAGCAACTCGGCGCGCGACCGTCGGACATGGAACTCGAGCTTGCGCTCGGTCGCTGAGTCCAGTGCCGTCGGCGCCAACTGATGTGCCAAGACGGACGCGCCGGCACGCGCCAACCGCCGCAAGGCCGTGAGCGGGGCGCGGGCAAGCAAGTCCCCCGAGTGGGTTGCAACGATCCGCTGTCCGGGAAGCGCCTCGACGAGCGCCCACGCCGATCGCGCGGCGGACGGGTGAAGGTGGGCTTCCGGTTCCTCGATTGCAAGGATCGGGCCAGCCCACGGGTCGAGCTCCTCACGCAGGACCGATTCGAGGTATGCGCGGAACAGAGCGAGAACAGCGATGTTCTGCGTACCGCCGCCGTGGCGGGCGAGCGGCACACGCGCCCCTGATGCAGTGGCGATCCGCACCTCGGTCCGCCGCAGGAGGTCCGAGACACGCCCGGGTACGGGCTCGATGAACGCCGTCTCCTGCTGGGCAACATCTACGAGGTCCCGAACCTGTCCGAGCCGCTCGCGAATCCGCTCAAGAGTGGGTGCCGCGCCAATCAGTTCCTCGTTCAGTTCGCCTAGCCGCCGCTCGATGTCGGCCCGGACGTCCGCCGGGATCTTCAAGTCCCGCAGGAAGGGCGCCCAGAACTGGCCGCCAGCCCGAAAGTCTGATTCCGCGTCGCGGTCGGCGGGAACGTAGAAGACCGGTGCGAGCCGGCGCAAAGCTGACGCAGCAGCGGGGTTAGGCGGCAGTTCTTGCCCGGCCAGATTAAGGAATACGGTGGCCGGTGCGAAGCTCCGCTCAGTCGCGTCATAGGTGCTTGAGACCTGCATCACGACCCATTTGCGGCCGTCGTCGTCGAGCTGGATGACATCCGCCAGCGCGGCGGAGACATCGTCGTTCCACTCATCCGGCTCGTCTTCGTGGAAGGTGGCGTTGATCTCGAGCCGGTGGCCATCCGGAAGCTCCGGGTCAGGCCCGGGGCGGTGGTGGTCGTAGTCCGCGAACGCGGGACCGCGCCGCCGTGTGCGTTGCCCAAGGGCCGCATCGAGTGCGGCGAGAACAGTCGTCTTCCCCACGTTGTTCTCCCCAATCAGCACCGTTGTCGGGCCGATTGCAAGTTCGCCGCGATCCCGCGGTAGTCCTTCAGCGCAATCTTGCGAAGCGTGAGCGCACCACCGGGAGGGCGGCTGTTGTCCTCGGCCGAGGCATGCATGGCGGTCTCCTCGAGTGGCTCATCCGCCTGTGGCATCGGTCGACAATAGCCCGCGCACTCGGCGCGATCGCGACGCCGGCGGATATCAATTCACACCACCCCTGATTCGGCACCAGCGCGCATCAGGCCTGCGTCGGCCCGAGCCGCTCCGTCCCGCGGGAAGGAGGCACGAGGAGAACGGTGCCGCAACGCGAAAACGCTGGAATGGCCGCCAAGGGCGATCGTTTGGCTGAGCTGTATGCAGCGGTCGGCCAGCTCAAGCCCAACCCATGGACGCATGGCGGTGTCTATCGCCACGACCCAGCCCTGCTGAAGCGACTCATCCAGGTCCAGGTCGACAACGGCAAGGCCGACAACGCCCAGACCGGCGGCGTCGCGACCGCCGTCGACGTGTGGGTCGCGTGCGAGCTTCGCCGCGCAGGGATCGAACCGGACGCGGTGTGGCCGCGGCCTGAGCAGCCGCGTGTCGTAGCCCAGTCACTCGTGCGAGCCGCGAATCGGTTCCGGTACGCACGGAACGCGACCCAGGCGGAGACGCAACGCCGAACCATCGAGGCCCTCGTCGAACTGGCGGGAAGCGGCCGCAGCACGATCGTTGGCGGCCAGTTCCCCAAGGAGGTAGACGTCGTCATCGCCGACCACGACCGCGGTCTCGAACTGGCGGTCTCGACGAAGGCGATGACTGACTCGTACGCGAAGAACATCTCGAACCGATGGGAGGAAGCATCGGGAGACCTGCTGAACATTCGTCGCCGCTTCCCACTCGCCGCCTTCGGCTTCGCGTTCATCGCGACCGATCCCGTGGTCAAGGAAGGGACGTCGTTCGACCGCATGAAGGACATGCTGAGAAAGCTCTCGACGGTCGTGATC
>JACCWY010000349.1 GCA_013697395.1 Chloroflexota bacterium
GTTCCACAGGATGGCGCGCCGAACAGGGCGTCCCGCGTCGTCGATCGGCCAGAACCCGCAGGTGGTACCGGCGATGCCGACGGCGGCAATCCGCTCGCCACCGACCGCTTTTGCGACATCGGCCATCGTGGCAGCTGCCGCCTCCCACGCCTGGTGCATGTCAACCTCAGAACGGCCCGGAAGCGGTGTGTGAATTGTCACCTCGCGCCGTGCCATGGCCAGCTCTCGACCTGCTCGATCGAAGGCGACGCTCTTGACCCAGGAAGTCCCGGAGTCAACGCCGAGCAGAAGTGGTCCGGTCACGGGGACCTCAGGCTCTCCGGTAATACAGCATCACCGCCACGATCAGCAGGCCACCCTTGAGGATGTACTGGTAGTGGCTGCTGATCCCCAGCAGATTCAGAAGATTGCTGAGGATGGCGATGATGAAGACCGCGGCGACAACGCCGTACACGGAACCGCGCCCGCCGAACAGACTCACGCCGCCGAGCACGACCGCGGTTATAGCGTCGAAGGCGAATGGTTGACCGATGAGCGGATCCCCGGCGCGTGAGCGGGCCGCCATAAAGGCGCCAGCAAGCCCCGCCGTCAGGCCCGACAGTACGTACACGGCAACTTTGATCCGATCGGTGGACATGCCGGAAAGCCGAGTCGCCGCCTCGCTGCTGCCGATGGCGTAGACGTGACGGCCGAAGCGTGTGTGGCGAAGCGTCATGCCCGCTGCAAGCGTCACTCCGGCGATGAGCAGGATGGGGATCGGAATGGGCCCGATCTCGCCAAGAAAGATCGGTGAATACTCCCTGGGCAGGACTCCGGGTGGCGTCGTCCGCAGTTGATAGGCAATGCCCTGTCCGATCGAGAGCGTCGCCAGCGTGACCATGAACGGCGGAATCCGCAGGCGAGTGATGAGCAGGCCGTTGCCGAGGCCCACGATGGCGCCGACCCCCAGTGCGATAGGAACCGCGAGCGCGATCGACAGGGGATCTGCACGAACAGTCAGCGCGAGCACGGTCACGACGACACTGATCGTCGAACCCACGGATAGGTCGATTCCCGCGGTCAGGAGAACGAAAGTCTGTCCCAAGCTCACGAGCATGAGGGCGGCGGACTGGTTGACGATATTGTTGAGATTGAATTGCGACAAGAAATGGGGCGACAGAATGCTGGCGACGACGATGAGCAACGCCAGCAAGGCCCAGATGATCGCCACGTTGCGCTGCTGATGGTGAACCGGAAGCTCCAACCAGCGACGGCGACGGACGCGGTGATCGGTGAGCGTCGCCATCAGCTCGCCTGCGCCGCAACGCCAGTGGCGGCAAGCATCACTGCCTCCTCGGTCGTCTCAGCCCCCGGGAGCTCGGCGACGAGCCGGCCCGAGCGCATGACGAGGATCCGGTCGGACATTCCGAGCAGTTCTAGCATGTCGCTAGTTACCATTACGATCCCTGCGCCGCGCGCCGCAAGGTCGCGCACCAAATGGTAGATCTCGACCTTTGCACCCACGTCAATACCGCGTGTGGGCTCCACCAAGACGAACAGGCGTGGATCGCCGACGAGCCACTTTGCGAGCACCGTCTTCTGTTGGTTGCCGCCACTTAGAAACCGGGTATGTTGTTCGATGCTCGGCGTCTTCACGCCGACTGCTCGTACCGCTGCACGGCTTGCTCGGCGTTCGACACCTGGCGCGACCACGCCGTAGCGGCTGAGACGCGTCAGATTGGGCAGCGACACGTTCTCCCGGACGGTTAGGCCGAGTGCTAGGCCCTCTGCTTTGCGGTCCTCACTGACAAAGGCAATGCCCGCCCGTATCGCGTCGCGCGGGTGGCGCAGCTGAACGGGCTGCCCGGCGAGGCGAACGGTTCCCGAAGCAATGGTTTCAACACCGTACAAGGCTCGAGCCAGAGCATTCTGTCCGTGTCCCTCTAGTCCAGCGACCCCCACGATCTCTCCCGCTCGCACTGAGAAGGTGACGTTCCTAAGGTCACGGGTCGTGAGGTCGTTGACGGCGAGGAGCTCACGCTCGGCAGGAAGCTGCGGCTTCGGCGGGAACGTGTCGGCCAGCTCACGGCCCACCATCAGCCGAACGACCCTCTCCTTCGAAAGATCAGCGGCAGGACGAGACTCCACGACACGTCCGTCTTTGAGGATGGTGATCCTGTCGCCGATATCCAGCACCTCGTCAAGTCGATGCGAAATGAAGATAACGGTTGTCCGACGCTCCTTGAGGCGGCGCACCGTATCAAAGAGATGGCGCACCTCCGTCGGGTTCAGAGCGGCCGTCGGTTCGTCCATGATAATCAGGCGCGCGTCGATGGCGATCGCCTTCGCGATCTCCACGATCTGCTGCTGCGCCACGCTGAGACGCCCCACCTCTGCTCCGGGGTCGATCTCTGTCTGCAACAGGCGGAGGAGCTCACGGGCGCTGGAACGCATTGCCGGCCAGTCGATGGTCAAGAACCGAGTGCAGGGCTCGTGGTTGAGCAGAATGTTCTCGGCTACGGAGAGGTGGGGGACGAGGTTGAACTCCTGGTAGATGATGCTGATCCCGAGTCTCTGGGCTGCGGCAGGGTTGGGCAGGTTGACCCGCTGTCCCTCCCAGTGGATCTCTCCCGAGTCGGGCTGGTAGACACCGGCGAGAATTTTCATCAGCGTGGACTTGCCAGCGCCGTTTTCGCCAACCAGCGCGTGGACCAGGCGCGGCTGGATTGCGAGGGAAACGTCGGTCAGAGCCTGGACGCCCGGGAACGCCTTGCT
>JACCWY010000354.1 GCA_013697395.1 Chloroflexota bacterium
AATCGACACCGTCTGGGGCACGGACGTCTACACGGATGACTCGTCGGTCTGCACGGCCGCCGTGCACGCGGGCGCCATCACCGTGGAGGATGGCGGCGAGGTGACGATCGAGATCGCCCCAGGCGAGGACTCGTACGAGGCCAGTGAGCAGAACGGGATCGAGTCGAGCCCATACGGCCCGTGGGGCGGCAGCTTCGTCGTGGTCACCGACTGAGCGAGTGATGCTCGGCAACCCGGACCGCCCGGTTGGCGGCATCGCGGTCAAGCCCCCGGACGGCGTCGAGCTTCGGCCCCTCGGCCGTGATGACTTCGCCGATGCGCTGGCGCTGGCTCGCGAGCTCTACTTCCTGCCCGCGGCCGACTCCGACGCGCATCGCGCACGATTCGAGGCACTGGTCAACGACCCGGATGCCACGCCCTTCCTGGCGATCGCCGGAGGTCAGCCGGCCGGGTTCATCGGTTTCCGCTTCCGGCGGCGGCTCAACCACGCGACGTTCGAGGGCTGGGTGAGCGACCTGTTCGTGCGCGAGCGGTGGCGGGGCGCGGGCATCGGACGCGCGCTGCTGGCCGCCGCCATCGCCGAGTGGCGCCTGAGGGGCGGGCACCAGGTGATGCTCGAGGTCGCGACGGACCGCGCGGCGGCACGCGGGCTGTACGAGGCTACCGGCTTCGTGAACCAGGGCAAGTACTTCGAGATCGCCCCGGTCGCGACGAGGCAGATCGAGCCGGCGCCGGGCGTCGAGCTTCGAGAACTCGTCGATGACGACCCCGACTTCGAGGCCGCCACGCGTCTGCTGGCAGAGCTGGGGCGGCCGGCGCCGGGCGAGGAGCGGCTGCCGGCGCTGCGACGAACCTTCTCCCAGCACGTGGCCAGCGCTGACAACGGGTCGATGCTGGCATTGCTCGACGGGCAGCCGGTCGGGTTCATCAGCCTGGAGTTCCGCCACCCGTTCTTCGCTACCGCGCCGCAGGCCTGGATCCCGGATCTCGTCGTGACGGAGTCGGCACGCGGCCGGGATATCGGCGCGGCCCTCCTTGACGCTGCGTTCGCGGAGTCCGTCCGCCGTGGCGCCTACGCGGCGGCACTCGAATCCGGGCACCAGCGCCAGGTGGCGCATCGGCTGTACTCCGCGGCCGGCATGTCCGATGTCGGGAGCTTCTTCACGCTCGCTCGCTGAGCGGACCAGCGCTTGGTCGGTCGAGCGGTACGGAACCTGCAGTAGAAGGCGTCCCGGGTGCGGCACACCGTCCCGGTGTTGAAGTATGAGGGAGCGCGGAGGTACCTATGAGCATCATTGCGTGGATCGTGGTCGGCGCCATTGCCGGCTTTATCGCCAGCAAGGTCGTCCCGGGTGACGAGAACTACGGCGTCCTCGGCGGCCTGGTCGCCGGCATCGTCGGCGCCCTGGTCGGCGGCTTCCTGTTCGGAGCCCTGACAGGCGAGGACTGGACGACCGGCATCAACATCGGCACGATCGTGGCGGCCATCGTCGGAGCGATCATCGTCGTGTTCGTGTGGAACATGGTCACGAAGCGGGGAGGCAGCCGAGCCGTCTGACGGCTTCGCCCACATACCGCCGCCAACGCCCGGTGCCTTCGGGGCATCGGGCGTTTTGGCGTCCCTCGCCGGTACAATCTGGCGGTGCCCGACCAGTCATTCGAGACGCTGCTCGTCCAGACCGATGAGGGCGTGCTGACGATCACGCTGAACCGACCGGACGCGCTGAACGCGCTGAACGCCTCGATGCGCGCTGAGCTGCTCGCCGCCGTCAAGACCGCGGGCCGGGAGGATGGGATCCGCGCCGTCATCATCACCGGCGCGGGCCGCGGGTTCTGCGCCGGCGCCGATCTGCATGGCGGCTCCGGTGAGCGCGACTTCCGCCACGTCATCACCACCGAGTACAACCCGCTGGTCGAGGCGGTCCGGAGCCTGCCAAAGCCGGTCATCGCGTCCGTCAACGGGGTGGCGGCGGGAGCGGGCGTCAGCCTGGCCCTTGCCGCCGACCTGGTCATCGCGGCCCGGGGCGTGCGCTTCGTCCCCGCCTTTCACCGCATCGGCCTCGTGCCGGACTCCGGCTTGACGCGGACGCTCGTCAGGGCGCTGGGGCGGCATCGCGCGCTCGAGATCCTGCTCGGCGAGCGCCAGCTCGGTGCCGACGACGCCTACGCCGCGGGCCTCGTGGCCGCCGTGGTCCCGGCGGAGCGGCTGCCGGAGGCGACGCGCGAGCTGGCCCGCCGCCTGGCCGTTGGGCCGACCCTCGGTATCGGCCTCACGAAGCGACTGGTGAACGCTGCCGAGGATGCGTCACTGGCCGACAGCCTGGCGGCCGAGGCCGGGCTGCAAGAGGTCGCCGGCCGGACGGAGGACCATGCCGAGGGGGTCGCCGCATTCGGCGAGAAGCGAGACCCGGAGTTCCACGGTCGATGAACGAGATCAGCACCATCGCCGTGCTCGGAGCGGGGACCATGGGAGCGGGCATCGTCCAGGTGATGGCCGAGGCCGGCCTGACGGTACTCGTGCATGACCCGCAGGACGGCGCCACGGAGCGCGCGCAGCATCGGATCGAGGGGTTCCTTGGCCGCAAGGTCGAGAAGGAGCAGCTGAGCGCAGACGAGGCCACCGCGGCGGCGTCGCGCATTCAGCCGGCCGGCAGCCTCGAGGAGCTCGGCGCGGCGGACCTCGTCGTCGAGGCGATCCCCGAAGAGCTCGAGCTCAAGCGCGACGCGTTCCGGCGCCTGGACGCCGTGGCGGACGAGGCCACGATCCTGGCCACCAACACGAGCTCGCTGTCGGTCACGCGCATCGCGTCCGCCACGTCGCGGCCGGGCCGGGTCATCGGCATGCACTTCTTCAACCCGGTGCCGTTGATGGCCCTGATCGAGGTCATCGCTGGCCCGACGACCGATCCCGAGGTGACCAACACCGTCGCGCTCCTGGCACGTCGCCTGGGCAAGACTCCGGTCGTCGCGGCCGACACGCCGGGCTTCATCGTCAACCGGATCCAGCGCGCCTACTACCTCGAGGCCTGCCGCATCCTGGAGGGCGGCCTGGCGGATGTCAGGACCATCGACGAGGCGATGCGCGGCATCGGCTTCCGGCTCGGACCCTTCGAGCTGGCCGACGTGGTGGGCACGGACGTCAATCTCGCCGCCGGCCTAGCCATCTTCGAGGGCTTCTTCGGCGACCCGCGCTACCGTCCGGCGCAGGTGCAGCGGCGCGTGGTGGACGCCGGCCGGCTCGGCCGCAAGAGTAACGCCGGCTACTACGAGTACGGGGCCGAGGGCGCCCAGGGCGCGTGCTGGCCCGCACTGGCCCGCACCCCGCTGCTGCCCGCGCTCGACGACCCGCAGATCGAGGCACGCATCCTGGCGGCCATCGTGAACGAGGCGGCCTCTGCCGTCGCAGATGGGGTCGCCGGACCTGACGCGATCGACACGGCCATGCAGCTCGGCACGAACTGGCCGGAGGGACCCCTCGCCTGGGGGGAGCGGATCGGCCTGTTGTCCGTGGTCAACACGCTCGATGCGCTCCACGCATCGGTGCCCGACGGCCGGTACCGGGTCGTGCCGCTGCTGCGGTCGATCGGCGCGGCCGGCGGCTCGTTCTTCCCGGCACGGGGCTAGCGGGTGCCGCTCAGCGGTCGCTATCGGGCCGTCATCTTCGACATGGACGGGCTGCTGCTGGATACCGAGACGCTCTGGCACGAGGCGGAGGTCGAGCTCTTCCGCCGGCACGGCGACGAGTTCACCTGGGACGACAAGATGGCGGTCATCGGGACGAGCTTCGAGATCACGTCTCGCTACTTCGCCGATCGGCTCGGCCGGCCGCACGAGGAGGGGGCGGCGCTGGTCGACGAGATGGTGGCGCTCATGCATGAGCGCGTGCGGCGGCAGGTCCACGCTCGGCCGGGGGCGCTCGAGCTCGTCGAAGGACTCCGGGCAATGGATGGGGTGCGGCTTGGCCTGGCATCGAACTCGCCGCGCTTCCTGGTCGACGACGCGCTGGCCACGGCCGGTCTGAGCGACCTGTTCGAGACGATCGTCACGCCCGCCGACGTGCAGCACGCCAAGCCGGCGCCCGACATCTACCTGCGCGCCTGCCAGGATCTCGGCGTCGACCCCGCCGAGGCCCTCGCGCTCGAGGACTCCGCCTCCGGCGTCGCCGCCGCGAAGGCGGCCGGGCTCACCTGCATCGCGGTCCCCCAGTTCGCCGAGACCGATGTCTCCGCCGCGGACCGCATCATCGGCTCCCTCGAGGAGCTTTTGGGTGCATAGGCGTATGCTTCATCCATGTGCCGAAGCATCAAGACCCTCCGGACCGGCGCCGAGCCGGCCCCCGACGACGAGATCACTGCCGCCGCCCTCCAGTACGTCCGCAAGGTGAGCGGCTATCGCAGGCCGTCGACTGCGAACGAGCATGCCTTCGACGAGGCGGTCGCCGAGGTGGCTGCCGCCTCGAAGCGGCTCCTGGCGGCCGTGTCAGCCACCCACCCGCAGGCCCGCCGCGCGAGCTGACCACATCGGCGCACGCCGCGCCGGGGGCGAGAGCCCAGGGGCTGACGCTCCTACGGGTCGTCGGTGCGTAGGCGCAGGGCGATCAGCGTCAGCACGACCGTGCCGATCATGAGCAGCACGGCCATGGCGATGAGCACCGGCAGCCGTTGCGCGAAGCGCAGCTGCCCGTAGAGGAACACGGGGAACGTCGGGTCGCCGCCGACCAGGAAGATGGCGAGCGCGATCTCGTCGAACGAGACGATGAAGCAGGTCAGCCAGGCGGAGAGCAGCGTCGGGGCCATCAGTGGCAGCACGATGCGCCGCAATGTCGTCGGATAGCTCGCCCCCAGGTCCATGGAGGCGTCCTCGAGGGCGGGATCGAGGCCGGACAGCCGCGCCAGCAGGATGAGCGTCGCGTACGGGATGGCGATCACCGAGTGGCCGACGGTCACCGTCAGCAGCGAACGCGGGACGTCGATGGCGACGAAGAGCAGAAAGAACGCAACGCCCATGACCACGAAGGGCACGACGAGGGGCAGGCCCGCCATTGCCAGCAGCAGCCCGCGCCCGCGGAAGCGGAAGCGCAGCACGGCCACGGCGACCAGGCAGCCGATGGTGGTCGCGACGCTTGCCGACGCCATCCCGACGATCAGGCTGTTGCGCGCCGCGTCGAGCATCGGCCCGTTGCCCAGGACCGCTTCGTACCAGTCGAGCGTGAAGCCCACGAGCGGGAAGGAGAGGGAGGTGCCGGCGTTGAACGAGAAGATGAACAGGACTGCGATCGGCAGGTACAGGGCGGCGAGCATGGCGCCGTACACGGGACCGAGAGGCACGCGAGTCCTGCCCACACCGATGGCCCGGGTGCGCGCCGTCACGGCGTCACGCGCCGGAGGTCGATGACGCGGAGGGCGATGGCCACCACGACGAGCGTGAGCGCCAGCATGATCATCGCCATTGCCGAACCGAGCGGCCAGTTGGCCGAGCGGGTGAAGAATCCCTGGATGATGTTGCCGTACATGATGCCGTCGGCCCCACCCACGAGGGTCGGCGTCACGTACTCGCCGACCGTGGGAATGAAGACCATGAAGAACGTGGCGAGCGCCCCCGGCACGCTCAATGGCACCGTGACGCGCCAGAAGCGCGCCCATGGCCCGGCTCCGAGGTCCGCGGCCGCCTCGAGGTGGCTGCGGTCCACGCGTTGCATCGCGGCATAGATCGGCAGCGTGGCGAACGGGATCCAGACGTAGACGAGCGTGATGATCACGGCCGGGCGGCTGTACAGGAGAAGCTCCAGCGGATCATCGGTCAAGCCGAGGGTGGCCAGCAGCGAGTTGATGCCGCCCTCCGGACCGAGCATGAGCTTCCACGCCATGACGCGAAGCAGGTAGCTGACGGCGAACGGGACGAGTAGCAGCGTCAGAAACAGCGGTGCGCGCGCACCGGCGCGGAAGGCCAGGAAGTAGGCGATGGGATACGCCAGGAGGGTGGCAAGGCCGGCGATGCCAACGGCCATGAGCACCGAAACGCCGAGCAACCGCATGAACGCCGGCGTGTCGAGAGCCTCGGCGTACTGCTCGAACGATACGGCCCACGGCTCGGCCGGCCCGAGCGCTCCGGCTCCGCCCCGCAGGCTGAATGCGCCGATGAGCAGCAAAGGCAGCACGAAGAAGGCCGCGAGCCACGCGAGTGGCAGCCCGGCGAAGACCTTCAGCGTTCCCCCGCGACCCAGCATCGTCGTCGACCCGCCGCCAACGCCCGCGGAGGATTCAGTCGGCCTGGACCCGCTCCCACATCCCGGTCCACGCCGAACGCTGCTCCTCGGTGACGAGCGGCGTGAAGTTGGTCGACTCCAGGATGGTCGGGTCATCCAGGCCGAAGGCCTCGATCAGGACAGGGTCCTCGATCGCGGCCATCACCTCGCTGTTCGCGCACCCGTAGTAGAACAGGCTGACCGCGTTCCCGCAGCTCAGCTCGGCCAGCTTCAAGTCCAGGAACTCGAGCGAGAGCTCGTAACTGTCCGTATCGGCGCTGATGCCGTACAGCCCCACCCACGAGTTGCGCCCCTCTTCCGGGTTGGCGTACGCGACCGGGTCGCCGGCGGCAAGCGCTGTCGCGTAGCAGCCCTGCCACGCGTAGGCGACCCAGACGGTGCCGTCCTGGACGGCGGGGCAGAGATCGACGTATTCGCCGGTCCAGTAGAAGGCGTTCAGCGGCTTCTGGGCGATCCACTCCTCTTCGATCTGGGCGAGCTGATCATCGGTCAGGGCCGTCTCGTCCCAGCCGTGGATGTAAGAGGACACCGCGACCGCGCCCGGGCCGTCGTTCCACATCGAGACATGGCCAGCGTAGTCCTCGTTGAACAGCGCGTCCCAGCTGGTGACCTCTTCGACCTCGTCGGTGTTGTAGAGGATCGAGGTGAAGCCCCAGTCCCACGGGACGAAGTACTGCTTGCCGTCGATCTGCCCGAGCTCCTGGTACTCGACCGGCACCTTGTCCCAGTTCGACAGCTTGCTGGTGTCGATCTCGCGCACCAGGCCCTGTTCGACGTAGAACTGCTGCCAGCCCGTGTAGAAGTGGAAGATGTCGGCCTGGCTGCCACCCTGCATGAGGGCCAGGATGTTCGCATCGGTATCGCCGAACTCGAACGTGACCTCCGTGTCTGGGTTGGCCGACTGAAAATCGGTCCAGAAGTCCTCGGCCTCGTAGCCGCTCCATTCGAGCACGAGCAGCTCGTTCGGCTCCTGGGCCGCGGGCTCGGGCGCCGCCGCGCCGCCGCTGCCCCCTCCCTGCTGCGTTCCGCAGGCGGAGAGCGGCAGAGCGCCGCTGAGGGCGGCGGCTGACGCGACACGGGCAGGGTGGAATCGGGCACGCACAGTGGATCTCCTCCGTTCGGCCCGGGTCGCCATGGCCCGGGCGCTGCGATCCGCGGATGCTACGTCCGGCCGCGCGCGCGGGTCAACGTGTTTCGCGCTCAGTGACCGAGCTTGTAGCCCAGCAGCCGAGGCAGGCGGGCCACCGCCCGCAGCAATAACGACGGCCGCCGTCCCGCGTCGAGCGCGTCGTCCTCGCGGATGAGGGCCTCGCGAACGAGCCGCGCGCCGATGAAACGCAGTGGCTCGGGGGGCATGAGCGGCTGACGGCGCCCGACGAACGCGAGCCGGGCGACCGGGTCCGGGCGTCCATCGACCAGTGCGGCAAGGACGCGTCCGGCCAGCCGCGATGGACCCGCCCCGTTCCCGGCGAATCCGTGCGCGAAGTGCACCCGGCCACCGTGGCTCGATCCGATCTCCGGAAAGCGGTGGCCGGTGATGTCGATCGGTCCGCCCCAGGCGTCCTCGAGGCGGGCGTCGTGCAGCATCGGCAGCAGGTGGCGGAAGTTGGCGACGACCCGGGCAACGGCTGTTCCGTCGTGCGTGAACGTTCGACCGATCCGGCCGGCGTAGCCGGCCGCGCCGACCCCCGCGCCGAAGGCGATCCGCCCGTCCGGAGTCGTGCGGAAGTAGCTGATCGTGAAGCGAGAGTCGCTCAGGAGCTCGCCGCCGGTCCACCCGAGCTCGGCCAGCCGGTCGGGGATCGGCTCGGTGATCACCATGTAGCTGCCCCAGGCCAGCACCCGGCTGCGGAACCCCGGCCATCCGCTGGCCCAGGCGTTCACGGCCAGGACCGCCTGCTCGGCCGTCAGCCGACCTCGGTCGGTCGTCACCCGTACCGGGCCGTCGCCGCGCAGCGAGCGGACCCGTGTGGTCTCGTGGATCACGACGCCGCGCTCCAGGAGCACTCGGCGCAGGCCACGGGCGAGGCGGGCCGGCTGAATCGAGGCCGCGCTGGGCATGAGGAGCCCGTCCCGGAATGCCGGCGAAGCGCACACGCGCTGGACGGCGTCAGGCTCGATGGGCGCAAGCTGCTCGCCCTGGCCCAGGGCCCGCAGCCGCGCCACCGTGCCGTCCCAATCGTGAGCCACGGATGGGAACGCGTTCACCCGCACGTAGCCGGCCTTCGCATACCAGGCGTCGACCTCGTGCCGGGCGCACCACGCACCGATGCCGTCCACGACCTCGTCGGCCTCTCGGGCGATCGCGATCGCCGCTTCCGCACCGTACCTGTCGACGAGGTACGGCACGCTCTCCCACCAGCCATGGACGAACCCGCCGTTCCGCCCGCTCGGCCCGCCGCCGCAGATGTCCTGCTCCAGGAGCACGACGCGCGCGTCCGGCAGCCGCTCGGTGAGGAAGTAGGCCGCCCACATGCCGGTGTATCCGCCGCCGACGACCACCACGTCCGCACGCTCATCCCCGGCCAGTCCCGGCGCACCGGGCGTCTCCCCCTCGGCGGCCATGGCTTCGCGCAGCCACCAGCTTCGGCGCTCGCCCGGGATGGGGAGTGTGGCATCGGACCGCATGCGCGGATGCTACGCGGCGCGGTGCTAGCATCGCCCCCATGACCCGCGATCACACTCGCACGCCCGTCCTCGTCGACGGCCTCCGCACGCCCTTTGGCAGGTATGGCGGCGCGCTGAAGGACGTCCGGCCCGACGACCTGGCCGCGCACACCATCCTGTCGCTGGTCGAGCGCAGTGGGATCGACCCGGCCACCATCGACGACGTCATCCTCGGCGCGGCGAACCAGGCCGGCGAGGACAACCGCAATGTCGGCCGCATGGCGGCGCTGCTGGCGGGCCTGCCGGTCGAGGTGGCGGGACAGACGGTGAACCGGCTGTGCGGCTCCGGGCTGCAGGCCGTCGTCAGTGCGGCGCACGCGATCGCATACGGCGACGGGTCCGTCTTCATCGCCGGCGGCGTGGAGTCGATGACGCGCGCGCCGTTCGTGACGGCCAAGGCGTCCGCGGCGTTCCCGCGTGGCGAGCAGACGATGTACGACACGACGCTCGGCTGGCGCTTCACCAATCCCCGGCTGGCGGACGCCTATTACCCGTACTCCATGGGCGAGACCGCGGAGAACGTCGTCGAGCGGTGCGGCGTCACTCGCGAGGAGCAGGACGCCTTCGCGCTCGCATCACAGCAGCGCTGGAAGGCAGCGCACGATGCCGGCCGCTTCGCCGATGAGATCGTGCCGATCGAGGCGCCCGACGGCCGCGGGATGCGAATCGTCGACACCGACGAGCACCCGAGACCCGATGCGACCCGCGACTCGCTGGCGGCGCTCAAGCCCGCCTTCAAGCGCGACGCGTCGGGGTCGGTCACCGCCGGCAACAGCTCCGGCATCAACGACGGCGCGGCGGCGGTGCTCGTCATGTCCGAGGCTCGGGCTCGTGAGCTGGGCATGCGCCCGATCGCGCGGCTGGTCGCCAGCGCGGTGGCGGGCGTCAACCCGGCCACCATGGGCCTCGGACCGATCCCGGCCTCCCGGCGTGCCCTCGAGCGCGCCGGCCTGTCGGTCGACGACCTCGATCTGGTCGAGCTGAACGAGGCATTCGCCGCGCAGGCCGTGCCCGTGATGCGCGAGCTGGGCCTGGACACCGAGCTGGTCAACGTCAACGGTGGAGCCATCGCCATCGGTCATCCGCTGGGCGCCTCGGGCGCGCGCCTGACCGCGACGCTTCTGCACGAGATGCGGCGGCGCGGCGCGCGATACGGCCTGGCGACGATGTGCATCGGCGTCGGCCAGGGGATCGCGGCCGTCTTCGAGTCGATCGAGTGACGGCCCGCTCCAGCGGGGTACTGCGCCGAAGATCAAGGGGCGCGGCGATGACGGTTGTCGGGCTGACGCTCGGCGTCGCGCTTACCGCCTGCGGGGTCACCCGCTTGACGTCGTCGGGGATTTCGGTGCCGGCCGGTCCTCAGCTCGGCGAGTTCGGCCTCACCCCACGGTGCCAGGGCGAGGATTCATCGTGCACCGACCGCGCGCTCGAGGTCGCCGAGGAGACGCTTCAGCGCCTGGGGCCGGCACTGCCTCCAGCCGAGCCTCCCGAGGCTGGCGCGGAGCTCATCGTGCCGTTCAACGTCCAGGCGGACCGCGACCCGCCATGGGAGTGGCGCTCCTCGGATGAGGACGGCGGGAGCGTGGCGATGGCGACCATCGACCTCGAGCCGCACCTGGCGGGGCGAGGCGACGCGATCGTGCGACTCGGCGGGGACGATCCCGGCTACCCGGCACCGCGCGAGTTTGTCGAGCTGCTGGTCGACGCTCTGTTCGTGCGCTGAGGAGCGTATCGGGCATGTCGGATGTCCGGCTGATCTTCTCGATCCAGGCCGTTCGCGCGTTCCTCTACGGCTTCAGCAGCATCATCATCGGCGCGTCCCTGGCCGCAACCGGCCTCGACGCGGCGGCGGTCGGCGCCGTCTTCACCGCGATGCTGGCCGGCATGGCGATCTCGACCCTGGCGGTCGGGCGCTGGGGAGAGTCGCTCGGGCGGCGGCGCGCGTACGTCGGCCTCCTGCTGGTCATGGGTGTCGCGGGCACGATCTTCGCTCTCACCGGGTCCGTCCCGCTGTTGATCGTGGCCGCGTTGACCGGCACGCTCTCGACAGATCCCAACGAGTCGGGCCCGATCACCAGCGTGGAGCAGGCGATGCTCGCCTCGCAGCCCGCTGCGGAGCGGGGCCGCGTCTACGGCCGCTACAACGCGGTCGCCTACCTCGCCGGCGCGGTCGGGGCGCTCGCCGCAGGTGGCCCCAGCGCGATGCGGGATCTTCTCCCCGGCCTCCCGCCGGACCAGCGCTGGCTCCTGCTCATGCCGATCGGAGCGGCCGCCTGCGCGGTCCTGGCGTCGCGCCTGAGCGGGGGCGTGGAGGTTGCGGCCGACCTCCCCGTGGGCGCCCGCGGCCTGCGCCGCTCGCGCGGCGTCGTCCGGCGGCTGGCCGCGCTCTTTAGCCTCGACGCGTTCGCGGGCGGCTTCATCGTCCAGACCTTCATCGTCTTCTGGTTCGGTCGACAGTTCGGCGCGGACGCCGACCTGATGGGCCTCGTCTTCTTCGGGGTCGGCCTGCTGCAGGCGGCATCGTCGGTTGTGGCCGGCTGGCTCGGGGCGCGCATCGGGCTGCTGAACACGATGGTCTTCACGCACCTGCCATCGAACGTGCTGCTCGCGATCATCCCGCTCGCCCCGTCGCTGCTCGTCGCCGTGATCCTGCTGCTCGGGCGATCGGCACTGTCACAGATGGACGTTCCGGCGCGCCAGGCATATGTGGCCGCGCTCGTCGATCCGGCCGAGCGGACGGCCGCCGCCGGGTACACGAATGCGGCGCGGCACCTGGTGAGGCCCGCCGGGCCGGCCCTGGCCGCGGCCTCGATGGGGATGGCCGCCGGACTGCCATTCCTCGTGGCCGGCGGCCTGAAGGCGGCCTACGACCTCGCCCTGTACCTCACGTTTCGGCGGGTGCGGCTGACGGACGAGGATCCCGGCCGAGCTTGAGATTCGGCAGCACGTTCTCGCCGAAGGTGGTGATGAATGCGGCCTGGTTGCGGCCGACGTTGTGGAGGTAGATCTCGTCGAAGCCCATGTCCACGAATCGTTGGATCTGGGCGGTGTGCTCCTCGAGGTCCGGGCTGATCAGCATCCGATTCTTGAAGTGCTCGATGCGGACCAGCTTGGCAATGTTCTCGAAGTCCTCGGGATTCCTGATGTCCTGCTTGGGGAACGGCATCCCGCCGTTCGGCCATTCGGTGAGCGCGTTCCGTTCCGCCTCGTCCTGGTTGGGCGCCCAACTGACGTGGATCTGGAGCTGCGTCCTCATGGTGGCCGCGTCCTTGCCCGCATCCTTCGCGCCCTCGCGGAACCTGTCCCACAGCATGTCGATCTTGTCGTCGGCGGCGCCCACGGTGATGATCCCGTCGGCGAACCTGCCGGCCTTCTTCGCGTTCACCGGGCCGGCGGTCGCGACGTAGATCGGCACGGGCTGCTCCGGGCGGGTGTACAGCCGCGCCGACTCGAGGGTGAAGTAGTCGCCGTCATGCTTGACGACCTTGCCGCTGAAGAGCTTGGCGATGATCTCGACCGACTCGAACATCATCCGGCTGCGCTCGCCGACCTCCGGCCACTCGCCACCGATGACGTGCTCGTTGAGCGCCTCGCCGGCACCGAGCCCCAGCCAGAAGCGGCCGGGGTACATGGCGCCGAGCGTTGCCGCGGCGTGGGCAATCACGGCGGGGTGATACCGGAAGCCCGGACACGTCACCGCCGTCCCGAACGGAAGGCTCGTGCGCTGGCCGAGCGCTCCCATGAAGCTCCACGCGAAGGCTGCCTGGCCCTGCTGCGGCGTCCACGGATGGAAGTGCTCGCTGACCTGGAAGCCGGCATCGAACCCGGCCCGTTCAGCCGCCTCCGCCCAGTCGAGCAGGTCGGTGGGGTGGAACTGCTCGAGCATGCACGCGTAGCCGATCTTCGTCATGGTTGTAGCGTAGCGGGTCGGCTGCGAGGTCGGCCGTTGATCCGCTGCTGGGACTAACCGCCACTCGTTGGCTGTTGTGCCCCGGTGCGGACTATCAACAGACAACATGACGCACCCTGCCTGGCTATCGCTCCCAGCACACGACCAATTCGGCCAATCAGTGGCCGATACGCCCCAGTGCGGACTAGCCCGGACATGGACAGGCGCCGGAGCCCGCCCGAGCGTCCGGCGCCTGCCAGGGATGCGGAGCGGGTTAGGTCCCTGACTCCTCCGCATCGGCGTCGCCCCATGGGCCGAAGCCTCCGCGATGCCCGTGTCGGCCAGCGGGGAAACCGTCGAGCTGGCCGCCCTCGTCGAGCCACGTCGTCAGCCGCTCGATCACCGCGTCGGCGCGCTCCTGGTCCATGCCCTCGGCCACGGCAGCGTCGAGGTCCGCCTGGACGGCGGCCACGATGGACGCCTTGACGTCGTCGTAGGCAACGCCCTCCTCGACGGCCAGCGCCTCGAGCGACTCGGCATCGCCCAGCCGCTCGATGAGCCCCGCGCTGTCGATGCCGAGCGCGGTCGCGGCAGCCTCGAGGACGTCGCCGCCCAGGAAGCCGTGGCCCACTCCGTGGCCCAGCCCGTGGCCCAGCCCGTGGCCGAACCCGAGCTTGAAGGCGCCGCCGAAGGCGCAGCCGGAGCCGTCGTAGGCCTCGATCCGCTCGCGGACGTCGGCCGCCCGTTCCTCGGTCACATCGCCGGCGGCGACTGCTGCGTCGAGCGCGGCGTTCGCGGCCGCCTTGCCGGCGGCGACGACCTCGTCGCGAGTCGAGCCCAGCTCGGTGGCGAAGGCGTCCATGAACGTGTCGCAGTAGGCGCCGACGTCCGTATCGGTCTCGGTGCCGTCGTCCTGCGCCAACGCGGAGCCGATGAGGGTGCCGCCCACCAGGGCAGACAGGATGAGCGCGCCCGCCGCGCCGAGAATCTTCGTGAGTCGCATGGTGATGGTTCCTCGCGTGATGTCGGGTCGATGTCGCAAGGATCGCGCCGACCCGTGAAGATCGCGCCAAGATGACTGCCACGGCTCTTCACATCGTCTGAATCGGTCCACGCGTAGGATGCGCCGATGAGCGCACGGATCCTGGTCGTCGAGGACGAGCCACAGCTGCGAAACCTGCTGCGCCTCTACCTCGAGCGTGACGGGCATCACGTGACGGATGCCGGCAACGGTCCCGCCGCCCTGGCCGCGTATGACGCTGATGGCGCCGACCTGGTGATCCTGGACCTCATGCTGCCCGGGATGCAGGGCGAAACGGTGCTGGAGGCCCTCCGCGACGCGGGTGACGTGCCGGTGCTCATCACCTCGGCCAGGCGCAGCGACGCGGAGCGCATTGCCGGGCTGCGCGCCGGGGCCGACGACTACCTCGCCAAGCCGTTCAACCCCCACGAGCTGACCGCCCGGGTCGCGGCGATCCTGCGCCGAACGAAGAGCACGGCGTCGGACGGGCGCCCGCCGATCCTGAGCGTGAGCGGCGGACGGCTCGTGCTCGATCCCGGCTCGCGCCGCTACACGCTCGCATCCGGCGCCAGCGGGCGACTGACGCCGGGCGAGTCGTCGCTGCTGGAGGCGCTGGCCGCACGACCCGGCGCGGTCCTGACGCGCCAGCAGCTCCTCGACGTCGTCGCTCGCCGGCCGGACGAGGTGTACGAGCGGGTCGTCGACGTCCACGTCGCCAACCTGCGCCGCAAGCTCGATGACGATCCGGGTGACCCCTGGCTGATCGAGACCGTCCCGGCCAGCGGGTACCGGCTCCTCGCCGTCCCGGATCCACGGCCGTGATGCGCGGCCGGCCGCTCGCGATCCGCCTTGCGGTCCTGATGGCCGCGGTCGTGATCGTAGTGCTCCTGGCAGCCGGCTGGGTCGTGAACCGCGCCGCGTCTCAGTCGTTGGAGGAGACCCTCGGCCCGCGCGACGAGCAGCGCCTCGATCTCGCCGTGGCGGTGGTCGAAGAGGCGCTCGAGCGCGACGTCGGCGGCAGGCCGCTGCGCTTCCTGCTTCAGCAGATCGCCGGGGAAAGCCACGGGTCCGTGCGGATCACCGATGCGTCCGGGGCGCTCGTGGCCGAGGCCGGCCGCTTGCCACCGCAGGCGGGTGAGACGGCGACGCTGGCACGCGACCTGTCGCAGGCCGCGGGTGGCGGGACGTTCGAGCTGGTGGTGCCGAGCGTGGAGGCACCGTTCGTGCGCACGTTCAACGCCGCGCTGCTCCTGACCGGCATCGTCGCGGTCGCGGCGCTGCTCATCGCCGCGGCCGTCGTGGCGAGCCGGCTCACGCGGCCGTTGCGGGAGGTGACCGAGGCGGCCCGCCGGCTTGGTGGCGGCGACCTGGGCGCGAGGG
>JACCWY010000407.1 GCA_013697395.1 Chloroflexota bacterium
TGAAGTCCGAGATGGCCCGCATCCTCACCGAGCAGGGCTACATCGAGGGCTTCGACGTGCGCCCGGCCGACAGCGGTGCCGCGGGGGACCGGATCTACGTCCGGCTCAAGTACACCGAGAACCGCACGTCCGTCATCTCCGGCCTCAAGCGGGTCTCCCGCCCGGGGCAGCGGACCTACGTCGACGCCAAGCACGTCCCGAAGGTGCTGGGCGGCATGGGCACGACGATCATCTCCACCTCCCGTGGCGTCATGACCGGCCACGACGCGCGCAAGGCGGGCGTCGGCGGCGAGGTCGTGGCGCACGTCTGGTAGCCCTCAGCTTCGCAATATGTCCCGAATCGGCAAGAAGCCCATCCCCATCCCCACCGGCGTCACCGTGACGATCGAGCCCGAGGTCGTTCGCGTGGCCGGCCCGCGCGGCGACCTGGCCGAGCGCAAGGCGCGCACGATCGAGGTGCGCGAGGAGGACGGCACGCTGCTCGTCACCCGCCCGACCGACCGCGCGGAGCACCGAGCGCTGCACGGGCTCACCCGCTCGCTGGTGGCGAACATGGTCGAGGGCGTGACCGAAGGGTTCACCAAGACGCTGGAGATCCAGGGCGTCGGCTACCGCGCCCAGCTCAAGGGCCGCGACCTCGAGCTGGCGCTCGGCTACTCGCACCCGGTGCCGATCAAGGCGCCGGAGGGCATCGAGTTCGAGGTGCCCCAGCCGACCCGCGTGATCGTCAAGGGCAACTCCAAGCAGCAGGTCGGCGAGATCGCGGCGATCATCCGCAAGCAGCGGCCGCCGGAGCCCTACAAGGGCAAGGGCATCCGCTACCAGGGCGAGTACGTCGCCAGGAAGGTGGGCAAGCGCGCATGACCGTCACCCACGCCCCGGCGCGCCGGCTGCGCCGCCGCCGCCGCGTCCGCGCGAAGGTCACCGGCACGGCGGAGCGCCCGCGCATCAGCGTCTTCCGCTCCAACCGCGGCATCTTCGCCCAGCTCGTCGACGACGAGGCGGGCCGCACGCTGGCCTCGGTCAACTGGATCGAGTCCGACCTGCGCTCGCTCAAGCCGATGGAGCAGGCCAAGCAGTCCGGCCTGCTGCTCGCCGAGCGCGCAAGGGCCGCCGGCGTCGAGACCGCCGTGTTCGACCGCGGCGGCTACCAGTACCACGGCCGCGTACAGGCCCTGGCCGAGGGCGCCCGCGAGGGCGGCCTGCGTTTCTAGACCGCTACCCTCGAAGGAGCCATGCCCGCCCCAGACCGTTCCGTATCGTCGTCCAGCTTCGACCTCCAAGAGCGCGTCGTCGAGATCAACCGCGTCGCCAAGGTGGTCAAGGGCGGCCGGCGCTTCTCGTTCACCGCCCTGGTCGTGGTCGGTGACGAGAACGGCATCGTCGGCTATGGCTACGGCAAGGCCAACGAGGTGCCGCTGGCGATCCAGAAGGGCGTCGAGCGCGCGAAGAAGAACCTCTTCCGCGTGCCCCGCCACGGCTCGACGATCACCCACCAGACGACCGGCATCTACGGCGCCGGGCGCGTGTTCCTCAAGCCGGCCTCGCCCGGCACCGGCGTGATCGCCGGCGGCGGCGTGCGCGCGGTGCTCGAGCTGGCGGGGATCCACGACATCCTCTCGAAGTCGCTGGGCTCGCAGAACCCGATCAACCTCGTCAAGGCGACGATCGCCGGGCTGCAGGACCTGCGCCGGCCGGAGGAGATCGCGGCGCTGCGCGGGCTGTCGGTGGCCGCCGTGCTCGGCCTGGGCGATCCCGTGCCCGTCGAAGCCGAGGCCGTCGAGGCGGAGCCCGTCGAGGCGGAGCCCGTCGAGGCATGAGCCTCGTCATCAAGCAGGTGAGGTCCTCCAACGGCGCCAACGGCAGGCAGCGCGACACGCTGCGCTCGCTGGGGCTGCGCGGCATCAACAAGACGGTCGAGCGGCCCGACTCCCCACAGCTGCGGGGGATGGTCCACTCCGTTCGCCACCTCGTCACCGTGGAGGAGAAGTGATGGCCGAAGACGAGCTCAAGCCCGAGGACATCGGCCTCCACAACCTGCAGCCCGCCCCCGGCTCGCGGCGCGACCGCAAGCGCGTCGGCCGCGGCCACGGCTCCGGGCACGGCAAGACCTCGGGCCGCGGCCACAAGGGCTACGGCTCACGCTCGGGCTCCAAGCAGCGGACCCGCTTCGAGGGCGGCCAGAACCCGATCCACATGCGGATGCGCAAGCTGCGCGGGCCGAACAAGAAGATGTCGATGCCGTTCGAGCCGTTCCGCACCCACACCCAGCACGTGAACCTCGACGACCTCGAGCGCCGCTTCGACGATGGCGCCTCCGTGGACCTCGCCGCGCTCAAGCGCAGCGGTCTCGCCACCCGCCGGGACGTGCCGGTGAAGATCCTCGGCCGCGGCGAGCTGAGCAAGAAGCTGACCGTGCACGCCCACAAGTTCTCGAAGTCGGCCCGCGAGCGGATCGAGTCCGCCGGGGGCACCTGCCAGTTCGTCGAGTCCTAGCCCAAGGCCCGCGATGGTCTCCACCATCCTCAACGCCTTCAAGGTCGCGGAGATCCGCAAGAAGCTGGCGTTCACCGCCGCGATCCTCGCGCTCTACCGCCTCGGCTC
>JACCWY010000441.1 GCA_013697395.1 Chloroflexota bacterium
ACCTCGATGTCGTCGACGGCAAAGCTGCCGAAAGCGGCTGTGACGTGATCCATGGATGCTGGCCCTCCTCGCCCATCTGTGAGACACTACGACAGTATGCTGTCAGCATGACAGCATACTGTCAATAGGTGGACATAGATGTCTCGTGAGCAGGAACTGATGAGCGCGCTCGCCAAGACCACGTTCCGGCTGCACGGCCAGCTGGTCGCCATCGGCGAGGCGCTGGCTCGACCGTCAGGGTTGACTGGCGCGTCCTGGCAGGTGCTCGCAGCGGTCCTGCGCACTCCGCTGCCGGTCGCTGACGTCGCTCGCGAGATCGGGGTGACACGGCAAAGCGTCCAGCGGGTCGCGGACCTGCTTGTCGCGCAGGGACTGGCTGACTACCAACCGAATCCCCGTCACCGCCGGGCAAAACTGCTCATCGCGACGTCGGCCGGGCGCGACGCGATTCGTTGCATCGCGCCGGGACACGCGGCCTTCGCAGGGAGGCTGGCGGGCGCGCTTGGAGTGGCGACCATGGAGGACACTCTCGCTGCTGTGCGCCGTCTATCGGAGGTCTTGGAGGCGCTGAAGGAGGGGTAGGGTCGCCGGGGCGAATACGGCCTTATGGTGCTAGACGCGCTTCCGGTAGGCTTACGCCTCTGTCAAGTTCGGCCCATCGGTGACTTAGTCACTGATACCGTCCCGCGCTTCCACGGTCATGAGCGTCGCCGTGAGGAGCGCAATCAGCTTCTGCTGCCCGCCACTCTCGGCGACGACCTCGGACTGAGCGACGGTGAGGGTGCGTCCAGCCTTCACGATACGACCACGGGCGATGATCCTGTCTCCCCTGGCCGGTGCCATGAGATTGATCTTGAACTCTGTACTGAGTACGCCTGCGCCCGCTGGCATCAGTGTCAGGGCGGCGTACCCGGCAGCGGAGTCCGCAATCGCCGTCACTGCTCCTGCGTGAACGAAGCCGTGCTTCCTTCCCACTGGTAATGCGGCGAGGGACTGGCATCATCGACGCGCGCGCGCGCGGGCCTCGCCGCGAACTCTTCGCGCTCGCGGGCGAGGTTGACCATCAGCTGGAATGGCACGACCTAGGATGAACGGTCTTCCACCGCCTCAATCCGCCGCTCCGTCAGCGGGTCGGCGTGGCGGTGCACAAGCTTCCAGCCGTCGTCCTCGCGCCGAAAGATGGACGTCACGCGGAGGGCGACAGGAACCATTGCATCGCCGTCGCCGAGCTTCATGCTGCCGCGCTGGATGGTGACTTCGTACGCGAGGTCGGGCGTCTCGACGAATGAGATGGTCTCGAGAGTCAGGCCTTCTCCCTCGCGGACCTGCGCGGCAGCGATATCCATCACCTCGCAGACCCGTTCATACCCCTTCGCGGGGGGACCCAGGGGATTCGCGAGCGTGATGTCATTTCTGCGTGACCACAGCTGTTTCTGAGGCTCGGAATCGCCCCGGATGAAGGCCTCCAGCGATCGGCGATATCGATCCCGCACGTCGTTCAGATCGGTCATCGTTACGGTTCGCCTACTCGATAGCGCTCATGTGTGCATCACACCACACCCGATAGGGCGCCGCAAGGTGAACGATCGCGGAAGGTTGCCGTTTCGCCATGCCACCCAGCGCTGGGAGACGGCGCTTCGTTGTCCTCGCACCAACGCGGGCGAAACGAGTTTGCGGGTGCCGTCCGAGGCTTACGGGCATCGGATACCGGCCCACAGCCGGCCTAGTTCCGGTGCGTGTACGCACGGCCGCAGTAAGGCCGTTGCCGAAGACGCGCACGAATCGGGCTGCATCATCGGGGGCATCACGTTACGGCTACGTGATCGGTGGGTCACGCTCGACGCACGCGAGGCCGATGCATCCTCGAATCAATCGTCGGCCGCGCTGTCACGCCGGCGATCGATGAGGAAAATCGCCGCGGTGAGCATGGCGAGGATCGGTCCGGAGACCTCGGAGGCGGTGGCGGCTGGTCGGGCTCGACGCCGGCGATGATGTACGACACGGCGACGCCGGCTAACCAGACCGGCAGGACCCACATCGTTCGCCAGGCCCGCCGCTCGCCGCGCCGATACGGGACGAGCGTGATGATGGCCAGCAGGGTGCCGAAGATCACGACGGTCCAGCCGTTCGAGCGCGTGTGGAAGTCGAAGACGGCGTAGGCCGCAGCACTCTCCGCCTCGAGCTCCTCGATGGTCTGCCCGGTCAGGCCCAGCGGGATCGCCGGATCAGCGGCGGGGCCGCCGGCGATGTCGGTGACGCCGAAGAAGACCAGGATCAGGGCTACCACCAAGAGCCCCCACCAGCCATGCCGTCGCAGCCACTGCATGATTCCCAAAGACGCGGAAGCGCTTTTAGTTCCGAACCGCTCTTTCGATCCGGCCGATGACGCCGGATAGGCTAGGGGGAGGCTGCGGGGTCGATGACGCTCCGATCCGGCGCCACCAGAACCGTCGGAACCTCGTGATCGTCTGGCACCGCTCCCCCTCCCTGCGCACGATCCTTGAGATCGTTGAGGAGCTTGTCGATGGCGACGACCTCGGGGGGAAATGCC
>JACCWY010000442.1 GCA_013697395.1 Chloroflexota bacterium
CGTCGATGCCGGACCCATCGGGCATCCGGATGTCCATGATCACCACGTCCGGGCGCGTCTGCCGGGCCAGCCGCACTACCTCATCGCCGGAGCGTGCCTCGCCCACGACGCGGAAGCCCGGCTGCCGATCGAGCAGCGAGGCGAGGCCGATGCGCACCACCTCGTGGTCGTCGGCGATGAGGATGCGCACGTCAGCCGTGCGGTCGCGGGCGTGATCGGTCATGGATGGCGACGGGTGGTCGCCACGGGCATCGTAAGCGACACGATGGTGCCGCGTTCCGGCGCGCTGTCCACCACCAGCTTCGCGTCGAGCAGCTCGGCCCGGCGCCGAATGTTGACGAGCCCCTGCGCGCGGCCCCGCCGGCCACCCGCGACTCCCGCATCGGTGTCGAATCCCGCACCGTCGTCGCGCACCTCGAGCGTGAAGCGGCGCTGGGTGCACGCCATCCGCACGGTGACGGTGGTGGCGTGCGCGTGGCGCAGGACGTTGCTGAAGGCCTCGATCACGATGTGTCGCAGCTGTTCGGCCTGGTCGGCGCGCAGGCGCGGCCGATACAGGCCATCGGCTCGGATCGTGAGCTTGACCAGCGTGTGGGCCTGGAGCTCGTCCGCCACCGCCAGCACGATGGCCTCCGCATCGCGCGCCTCGAGCTCGGCCGAGCGCAGGTCGAAGATCGTGCTGCGGATGTCGGCGGTGATGCGGTTGAGCTCGCGCATCACGGTGCCGATTCGCTTGCGCGTCGCGTCCGGAGCGTCAGCGGACTCGTGCGACGCTTGCTCGAGGTGCAGGCCGGCGGCGTAGATCGACTGGATGATCCCGTCGTGCAGGTCCCGGCCGATGCGCTCGCGCTCCCGCAGCAGCATCTCGCGGCGGCGGGCGTCGGCCAGGATTCGGTCCGTCTCCTGCTCGAAGAGCTGCAGGCTCCAGATCACGGCGAGGGCAATGGCGAGGCCGGTCAGCGTGCGGAAGACCTCGATCGGCACGCCGAGGGTCTCGAGCACGCCCCGGCCGTTGAGGACGGACGCCGGCGGGAACGGGGCGGGCATGGGGACGAGGCCGGCCAGCACCGCGTAGGCGACGAAGGCGATGGAGGCCGCGCCCAGCGCGACGGCGATCTGCGACCCGGCCACCGGTCCCAGCAGGCGTGTGGTGCGGCGCAGCCCGATCGCCACCACGAGCGAGGCAGGCAGGGCCAGCATGATGCGGGCAACGACGTCGCCCACCGCCAGCGGCGATCCCACCGCGGCGAGCGCCGGGAGGATCTCGGGTTCCGGAAGCCACGGGCCAGGATCGGGCGTGAAGCCGGCGGCCACGGTGCTCGACAGCGCGATCGTTGCCACGGCCCACATCCCGCTCGCGATGGCCGGCACGAACCGCAGCCACTCGTTTCGGCGTGTGTCCGACGCGGGGCGGGTGCTCAGAAGGAGCTCGACGCCGAACTGGAACAGGAGCGCGAAGCTGAGCGGCTTCATGAGCAGCTGGAGCAGGAGCAACAGCTCGATGACCGGCTGCGGCAGGAAGCCCGCCTGGATCGGCACGAACAGGTAGCCCCACTCCATCAGGCCGTGGACGATCCCGAAGCCGGCCAGCCAGCCCAGCGGACGGGCCAGCGGCAGCTCGGAGCGCTGCCGGCTCTGGAGGGCGACGGCCAACCCCATCACGAAGAAGACCTGCCCGTACACCGACAGCACGATGATCCGGTTGGTTTCGAACAACTCCGCCAGCCAGCCCATGACACCCGATGATCGCAGGCCTTGGCTGACCCCGTATGGGAGGGGCCCGATCCGGCGCGGTGATCGTCAGGCCGAACATCGGCATCGGCGCCGGCGCTAGCATCACGGGATGGACTCGACCACACCACACGGGCCATCGATGCCGCTCGCCGTTCGCGCCTGGTTCGCGGTCGCCTTCCTGCTGCTGGCGCTGACCGGCCTGCTCCTGGGCCGGATCGTCGAGTTCGTCGACTTCAGCGAGCGCGCGCCATTCAGCCTCCTCGGGATCTTCATGATGGTCGAGCTCGCAGCCCTGCTGTTCGGCATCACGGTGGCGCTCCAGCGCAAGCGCATCGCGCATCGGTTCGCGATCGGGATCGCGTTCCTGCCGGTCCCGGTGCTGGCCGGCCTGCCGCCGATCCTGCTCGACTTGCCGCCGGCGGCGGCGAACGGTTGGTACCTGCTGACGGTGCCGATCGGCGTCGTGCTGACCGCCATCCTCGTCAGCGGGCTCCTGCGGTCAGGCGCCCGGGCCTGGTTCAACGAGGACTGAGCGGACCGATGCCCCTTCTGGTCTTCAGCCTGAGCGACGGTCTGCGGCGTCTTGGCGTTCAGAGCCAAGAGACGATCCACGACGTGAGTCAGGTCTTCGGGGTTTCCGACGTTGCGACCTTCCTTCGCCGAGGCCTCGAGGTCCTGGACATCGAGAACCTGCGCTTGGCATCAGAGCCGATCGACCCCGCCGATGTCGTGATCCACGCACCGATGCACCAGCCGGGCAAGATCATCTGCGTCGGGCTCAACTACCACGACCACTGCCGTGAGCAGTCGATCGATCCGCCGCCGTATCCGATCCTGTTCAGCAAGTTCGCGAACGCGGTGGCGGACCCGAATGGCACGGTGACGCGCCCGATCGCAACCGAGATGCTCGATCTCGAGTGCGAGCTGGCCGTCGTGATCGGTCGGCGCGCGTCGCGCATCGGCCGCGAGCAGGCGCGCGACGTGATCTTCGGATACACCATCCTGAACGACATCACCATGCGCGATCTCCAGCTCGAGGACCGCCAGTGGCTGCGGGCCAAGAGCTCGGATGGCTTCGCGCCGATGGGACCCGTCGTCGTCACCGCGGATGAGGTCGAGGACCCGCATGCCCTGCGCCTGCGGTCATCGGTCAACGGCGAGACCTGGCAGGACTCGACGACAGCCGAGATGATCGACGTCGCGACGGTGGTGGCCTTCGTGTCGCGCACGATCACGCTGGAGCCGGGCGATGTCATCGCCACGGGCACGCCGGCGGGCGTGGGCCACTACCAGGACCCGCCGCGCTACCTCGTGGGTGGGGATCGGCTGCGCTGCGAGATCGACGGGATCGGCGCGCTCGACAGCGTGGTCGTGGACGAGGAGCCGCGAGCCGACGACCACGCTGCCGCCGCGGGGGTCGCCTAAGGGGCAATCACGGTGAGCGTGCCGGTCATGCCGAGGCTCTCGTGTCCGCCGAGCGAGCAGAAGATCGTGTACTCGCCGGGCTCAAGCTCGGCGGTGATGATCTCGGAGTCCCCTGTCCTGAGGTCGGCGGTCGCCATGACGACCTCGTCGCTCGCATCGCGCACGGTGAGGTTGTGCGGCGTCGGGCCGTCGCTGGTGACCTCGATGCTGACGGTGGGGCCGGTGGCCTCCAGTGCGGCTGGCTCGATCATGAAGTCCATGACGCTGACGGTCAGCGCGTCGGCCGCCGCTGAGGCTTCCGTGGTCGCGCCTGAGCCTTCGCTCTGGCTGTCGCCGTCGGCTGGGGCGCTGCAGGCGACGAGTCCGATCAGCAGGGCCGGTAGGAGAAGTCTGGTTCGCATCGGTTCAATCCTTGGTGCGTATGAAGAAAAGGGGCGGCCCGGATACCGGACCGCCCCTGGAGAGGAGAGGGCTCCCTACTGGAAGCTCTCCGGCTGCCCGTCCACGATGGCCGGAGCAAGCGTGTCGCCGAGCATGCGCATGTGCATGCCTGCCGTGCGGTCGGCATCGGCCGCCGCTGCCGCGTCACCGGCGCCCTGGGCGTCGATGATCGCGATGGTGGTGTTGACATGCTCGGAGATCCCCTCGGCGAGGGCATCCTCGGGCAGACCGGTCGCCCCGGCCAGGAAAGCGCTGAACTCAGGGACGTAGATCGTCATGAGGTCGTCCACGGCCTGGTCCTGAACGGCCATATCGTCGGTGGCAACACCGGTGGTGTAGTCGACGAAGAAGCCGTTGTGGGCGCTCCAGATGCGGTTCCACTCGTCCTCGGCCTCCGGGCCGAAGACGCTGCCGACGGCGGCGCCGAGATCGGTGCCGTTCGTGTTCAGGGTGCTGCCGGCTGCGGCGAACTCATCATCACGAGCGCCGAGTGCGGCGTCCGTGGCGAAGCTGGCCAGGAACAGGTGCTCCTGCAGCAGCTGGTTGAGGGCCACGCGGAAGTCGACGCCGGCGTTGATCGCCTCGCCGTCGATCTCGTTGCCTTCGGCGATGGCGGGCGCAAGCGCGTCGCCGATCATCTGCATGTGGGCATATCCGGCGCGGATGGCCTCGTATGCGCCCTCCCAGTCACCTGCGGCCTGCGCGTCGACGATGGCCTTGGTGTCAAGAACGTGGTCAGTCACGAGGCCGGCGATCGCATCCTCCGGCAGCCCCGTGGCCCCGGCCAGGAATGCGCTGAACTCGACGACGTAGATCTCGGTCAGGTCAGAGACGGCCTGGTCCTGAACGGCCATGTCGTCGGTGGCTACACCGGTGGTGTAGTCGACGAAGAATCCGTTGGGGGCGCTCCAGATGCGGTTCCACTCATCTTCGGCCTCGGGGCCGTAGACACTGCCGATGGCGCCACCGAGGTCGGTGCCGTTCGTGTTCAGCAGGCCCCCATACGCCTCGAACTGATCGGTCCGCCCGTCAAGCGCTGCTCCGGTCGCCTTTGCGGCCAGGATCAGGTGCTCTCCGAGCAGGTAGTTGAGGTCGGTTCGCAGGTTGGCGGCGTCGCTGGTGATGTCGGCTGAGCCGCCCATGTCCATCGATTCGCCCGGGGACATCGGAGCCATCGACTCCGGCGCCGTTGACTCGGGGGCCATCGACTCGGGGGCACTGCTCGTGTCAGGCTCGGTCGGGGTCCCGGTGTTTGACGTGCACGCCGCGAGGGCCAGTAGGCCCACCAGCAGCATTGACGTCGGCTTCCAGGTTCTCACTGGTGTACTCCTTCAATCAGATCAAGGGCCGCATCGCGGCCTGTGACGAGTACGCCGCCGGGACCTGCGCGAATCATTGAGCGACGCGTCCGATGCGTCGCGAGCGCTCCCTATACTGGCGCCGATGACCGCCACCATCGGCGCGGCGACGATGCGCGCCCTCGCCAAGGTGCGCCCCGGCCCGGGAGCGGAGCTCATCGAGCGCCCGGTCCCAAGCCCGGGCCCGGGCGAGGTTCTGCTGCGGATGGAAGCGGCAAGCATCTGTGGCACGGATCACCACCTGTTCACGTGGGACGACTGGGCAGCCGAGAATTTGAAGCCGCCCCGCGTGCTGGGCCACGAGCTGGCCGGTACCGTGATCGGGACCGGATCGGGAGTCACGCGCGTCCACGAGGGCGACCTCGTGGGCGTCGAGTCGCACCTGTTCGACTGGACCTGCGCCCAGTGTCGACGCGGCGACATGCACCTGTGTCGCAACCTTCGTGTCATCGGCGTCCACGTCGACGGCGGTTTCGCCGAACAGTTCGTCATCCCCGAGGCCAACGCGATCGAGTCGAACGGGCTCGACGCGGCGGTCGTCGCCCTCCAGGAGCCGATGGGCAACGCCGTCCACGCCGCGTTCGCGTCGCCGATCGAGGGCCGGATCGTCCTCGTCACCGGCTGCGGACCGATCGGCCTGTGCGCCGTGGGCATCGCCAAGGCCGCCGGCGCCGCGCTGGTGATCGCGACCGATACCGAGGCCTTCCGGGTTGAGCTGGCGCGCACGATGGGAGCGGACCTGGCGCTCGATGCGGCCGATCCGGCGACCGAGGAGCGCATCGGAGCGGCGACCGGCGGCGATGGCGTCGACGTCGTGCTGGAGATGAGCGGCGCGGCTCCGGCCCTGGACCAGGCGTTGCGGCTCGTGACGCGCGGCGGATCGATCAGCCTGCTCGGCATCTTCGCCGAGCCGCCGCAGGTCGACCTGTCCGACCTGGTGATCATGAAGGGGCTGCGCATCCACGGCATCTACGGTCGCCGGATCTACGACACCTGGGAGCGGACCCAATCGCTCCTGCGCTCGGGATCCCTCGACGTCTCGCCGATCATCACCCATCGGCTCAACCTCGCCGACTGGGAGACGGGCTTCGACCTCATCGCGTCGCGCAATGCCGGCAAGGTCGTCCTGGTTCCGTAGCCGGCGGCGGGCGCGCGGAACGTCCAGAGTGTGAATTCGGACGCTTCGCAGGGCACAATGCCGACCTAACGCAGGCCTCGTGTGAATTCGGACGGTTCGCACCAAGCGCCGAGGAGGAAGACCGATGAGCGCCCCCGCACGAGCACGCAACCCACTCGCGTTCCTCGACGCGGAGATCGAGGAGCTGAAGGAGAAGGGCCTCTATCGGCGCCTGCGAGTGGTCGAGAGCGAGCAGAAGAGCCGATGCGTCATCGACGGGCGCGAGGTCATCACGCTGAGCTCGAACAACTACCTCGGGCTCAACACCCACCCGAAGCTGCGGCGGGCTGCGTTGGATGCGGTCGAGCGCTTCGGTGCCGGGTCCGGCGCAGTACGCACGATCGCGGGGACCATGACCCTGCACGAAGAACTGGAAGCCAAGCTCGCGACCTTCAAGCACACCGAGGCGGTCCTCACATTCCAGTCCGGCTTCACCGCCAACACCGGGGTCATTCCGATCCTCGCGCCGGAGGGCGCCGTCATCGTCAGCGACGCGCTCAACCACGCCAGCATCATCGACGGCATCCGCCTGACGAAGGCGGAGCGTCGCATCTTCCCGCACGGCGACATCGCGGAGCTGACGACGACGCTGCAGGCCCTTCGCGCGACCGATGCGACGAGGACCATCCTCGTCATCACGGATGGCGTCTTCAGCATGGACGGCGACATCGCCCGGCTGCCGCAGATCGTGGAGGCCGCTGAGGCAGCCGATGCGATCGTCATGGTCGACGACGCTCACGCGTCGGGCGTCCTCGGGCGCAACGGTCGGGGCAGCGTCGACCACTTCGACCTGCACGGCCGCGTCCACGTCCAGGTCGGGACGCTGTCGAAGGCGGTCGGCGTGCTCGGTGGGTACGTCGCCGGCGCCCAGAGCCTGCGCACCGTGCTCGAGCACCGCGCCCGTCCGTTCCTGTTCTCCACCTCCCACCCGCCGGCCGTGGCGGCGGCGTGCATCGCCGCAATCGACGTGCTCGAGACCGAGCCGGAGCTGATCGAGCGGCTGTGGGAGAACGCGCGCCACTTCAAGGCGGGGCTCGAGCGTCTCGGCTTCGATACCGGCAACTCCGAGACGCCAATCACGCCGGTCATCGTTGGCGCCGGCGCGCTCGCCTATCGCTTCAGCGACCGGCTCTTCGAGGAAGGGGTCTTCGCGATGGGGATCGGCTTCCCGACCGTGGCCGAAGAGAAGAGCCGGGTCCGCACGATCGTGACGGCCGAGCACTCGCGCGAGGAGCTCGATGCCTGCCTCGAGGTCTTCGAGCGAGTGGGACGGGAGCTGGCGATCGTCTGACGAGAGGGCTGGCCTTCGGCACGGGCCGGTGCTAGGGTGGCGAGCCACTTCATCGAGCTCGCTGCGCACATGCACGAACCACCCCTGAGCGCCAGCCTCGCGACCACCCCGGCCGCTGCGGTGCCGCGGGGAGCCGGCGCCGCACTCGATGGCGCGGCGAGCGTCGACGACCTGGCACGCGCCGCGAGCGCGGGCGATGCCCAGGCACTCGGAACGCTGTACGGCGCCCTGGTCGGTCCGATCTCCAGCTACGTCACCGCCCGCCTGCGTCGGCGCGAGGACGCCGAGGATGTCACCCACCTGGTCTTCGAGCGGATCGTCGCGGCCCTCCCCAGATACCGCCACGACGGAAAGCCGTTCGCGGCCTTCGCGTTCCGGGTCGCGCGAAACGCGGTCATCGACCACCAGCGGCGACTGCGTCCCACGGCGGCGCTCTGGTCGATTGCCGAGCCGGCCGACGCGATCGAGCTCGAGACCCTCTCGTTGCGCGGCGAGTCGATCCGCGAGCTGCACGCCGCCATCCGCCGCCTGACGCCGGACCAGCGGGAAGCGCTTGCGCTCCGCTACTCCGCCGGCCTGACGGCCGAGGAGGCCGCGCTGGTCATGGGCCGTCGCGCGGGCACCATCCGCGGGCTCACCTTCCGAGCCATCGAGTCCCTGCGACGCTACCTGTCGGCCGAGGCCGCCGAATCCGCGCGGACACAGAAGACGGGGTAGAGGCGAACCTCTACCCCGTCCCTGCCAGGGGGCTGGATATGGGTGGACCCGTCCTGGCGATGGACCCACCCGCGCTCCTACCGGCGGCGGCGAACCTCCGCCGCGGTGACCCAGGCACCTGCACCGAGCCCGAAGAGCATCAGCAGCGCTGCGAGCGCGGCCGGCGCTGATCCGGTCAGCTCAGGCAGCATCGCGGTGTTTGGCAGAGGCGGGTTCCCGCCCAGCGTGCCACCGCGCGGAGGAGGTCCGCCGCCACCCGGCAGGTTCCCACTACCCGTGATCTGCGTGTTCAGGAACGTGCAGGTCACGTTCGCCCCAGCCACGAGCGTGATCGTGGCCGTCCGGGTTGCCGCATCGCCCGCACCGCCCGTCGAGCAGACGATGCTCGTGAGGGTCCAGCCGGCGGTTGCCGACTCGGCGACGGTGTAGGTGCCGGCGGCCAGGTCCGTGAAGTCCTGCTCGTTGGACAGCGTCGCATCGGCGTCGTCGTCCAGGGAGAAGCTCGACAGCCCGGCCCCGGTGGTCGTGAAGCCGAAGTCCTGTGCGCCGTCAGGCACCCCGTTCTTGATGATCGTGATGCTGCCCAGCTCGGGCTGCTCCACGACATCCAGCGTGTTGACGAAGGTGACCTCGGCGCTGTCGTCGCAACCATCCTCGTCAGTCTCCACTTCCTGGCTGGCCGGATCGGCGATCGTGTAGCCGGCCGGAGCCTGGATCTCGGTGACGGTGAGTGTGGTGTCCTGGGGGAGACCGTCGACGCAGACCTGGCCGTCGGCTCCGGTGGTGAACACCCCATCCTTGCCCTCAACCGTGAAGATGGCGCCGGCGAGCGGCTCATCCTGCTCGTCGAGCTTCTCGATCACGATGCCGGCGTCGTCCTCCTCCACCTCGTCGACCGTGACGTCGTAGAGAACGAAGTAGCTGATCTCTGTCCCGAACTCGAACGTCTGGGTCTCGTCGGGTCCAAGCGTGGCAATCATCTCGCCGCTGTTCTTGCCGTCGTCGTCAAACCCGGTGCCGCCCTTGGCGCAGAAGACAACCGTCGCGTCCGTGGCGTTGGTGTTCATGATGGTCAAGACGCCAGGATCGCCGCCATATGTGATGGTCACGCCCTGCTCGGAGCTGTCGCCCTCGGCGCCATTAACGGCTCCCGGAGGTGCCCCATTCTCTCCGCCCGGACAGTGGTCGCCGGCCGCAAGAACGGAACTGGGAGAGCTGATTGTCACGCTGAAAAGAGTCAGCAACAAGGAAAGGATGGCACCGAGCGCGAGGAGAGTCCTGCCCGTTCTCGCGGTCGCCGGTTGCACTGAATGGTTCACGATCGATGAGGCCCCCTAGCCTATGAGAGGTTTTGCCGCCGCCGAAGCGGGCTGGCGGATGGAATGAGAGGCGCCGGCAGCGTTCGGCCTTGCGCCAGTTTGCGATGAGCACGCAGGATACTTACCGAAGTACTGGTACGGCTAGTGGCCGAGCGCTTGCTCTCTGAGAAGGTTGGGGGTAGTTAGGTGCGATAAGGTTGCATAAAGAGACCCATGACCGTTGCATCGTTGCACCACCAATCGTACGGGAGCGACCGCACTGGTGGTCTAGGCGGTTCGGCCGCGAGCCTCGAGCACCACGACCTGCGTCTCATCGGGGAGTGAGCTGACCGTCACCTGCGCCTTGGGCTGACGGATCGGCTCGGCCGCCATCTCGTGCAGGAACTTGTCAGCGCCGAGGAGGTCCTTCGACGCGCCGTCGACCGCGAAGTGCATCGGGATGACGATCTTCGGGCCGATCTGTGCGACCACCTCCGCGGCCTCCGCCGGCGTCAGCGTCGTCTCGCCACCGACAGGGACGAGCAGGACGTCCACCGGGCCGAGCTCGGTGAGCTGCTCATCGGTGAGGAGGTGGCCGAGGTCACCGAGATGGCAGATGTGGACACCGTCGACCTCGACAGCAAAGACCATGTTCTCGCCACGCGATCCGCCGGCCTCGCCGTCGTGGAACGTGCGGATCCCCGTCGCCAGCAGGTCGTGGAACTCGTACTCCCCGGGCTGGGTCAGCGTCAGACCGGCGGTGATCGAGCGCGAATAGCTGTGGTCGGGATGGGCGTGGCTGATCGTCAGCAGCTCGACGTCGTGCCTGCCGGCCACGAAGCCGGTCGAGGGCGGGCATGGGTCTGTGATGACCGTCGCGTCGCGGCCCTTCAGGCGGAAGCAGGCACGCCCGTACCAGGTGATCTCCATCGGTTGCCCGATGGTAGTCGATCGGCGGACAGCACGAGCCCCGGTGCCCGCCCAATGACACCGGGGCTCGAAGGAGGGAGGGTGGAGGCAGAAACCCTAGGGATCTCCAACTCGCAATCGCGAGGTTACGGGGCCCACCTAAACGGCGGGCTTGCCGCGCCTTAAGAAACCTGAACGTTCGCCGATGCCGCGAGCCGACCATGTAAGAATGCCCCCGATGCCAGCAGCCGCGCGCCTCGGCGCAATCCTTGCCGCCGTCGTTGTGGTCGTGGCGGTCGCCTTCCTGGCGCTGCGCGCCGGAGGCGTCGCGGTCGGACTCGGACCCGAATCGACGGCGAGTCCCGGTCCGAGCGCCTCCGAGGCGGCGGCACCCAGCGTCGAGCCCAGCGCTGGAGCGAGCCCGAGCGGCGAGCCATCTTCCCCCTCCGAGGCGGACACGCTCGCGACGCTGGCCGAGATCGAGGACCAGATCACCGCCATTCGAGGGCTCGAGGCCGCCGACATCGGTCCAGCCGAGATCATCACCCGAGCCGAGCTGGGAGCGGAGCTCAGTCAGCTGTTCGAGGAGGACTACCCGCCCGAGGAGCAGCGGCGCGACAACCTCGCGCTGCGGGCCCTGGGCCTGCTCGAGCCCGACCAGGACGTGGCCGACCTCCAGCTCGACCTGCTGGGCGACCAGGTGCTCGGCTTCTATGACGACCACGAGAAGCGGATGGTCGTGGTGTCCGATGCCGGCCTCGACGTCGAGGCGCGCATCACGTACGCGCACGAGTACACGCATGCGCTCCAGTACTCGTCATTCGACGTCGACTCGTTCCAGATGGATGCCGCCGGCGAGGACGACCGCGGCCTGGCCCGTCTATCGCTGCTCGAAGGCGACGCCACCGTCACGATGCTGGCCTGGATGTTCCGCCACCTCACGCCGCAGGAGATCCAGGAGTACACGCTGGGGGCCGAGATCCCGGACATGTCGGGCATCCCGAGCTGGATGGTGGACCAGCTCGCCTTCCCGTACAACGAAGGGCTCAACTGGGCGCTGCAGCTGGCCGGCGGGGACCCCTCCAACCCGGACTTCACCGAGATCGACGCCGCCTATGCCGAGCCCCCGGCCTCGACCGAGCAGATCGTGGACCTGGAGAAGTGGGAGTCCCGCGAGTCACCGCGCGTGGTCGAGGTGCCGGACCTCGCGGCCGTCCTCGGCGACGGCTGGGAGGAGGTCGACGACACGCCGGTCGGTCAAGCCAGCATCGGGATCATGCTCCAGTACCTTGGCGTGGGCTTCGAGGAAGCGCGCGATGCCGCCCAGGGATGGGGCGGCGACCGCGCGGTGATCGTGTCCGGGCCCGATGATGCGTTCGCGGTCGCCTGGCGCCTGGCCTGGGACTCTGCCGGCGACGCGACGGAATTCGCCGATGCTTACCGGGTCGTGGTCGACGGCCTCGACTTCCCGGCCTCCGTGACCGAGCTGCCCAACGGTGAAGTGCTCGTCGTGCACGCGTCGGACGATGAGCTTCACGACCAGACGGTGGATGCGGCCAACTGAGGCGCACCGGTGCGGATGACCCGCGGGGCGGATGACCCAGCCCGGCCGGCAGCTACATCGACGCGGGTGCGGAGATCCCGAGCAGATCCAGCGCGTTGGCCAGCACGCTTCGCGTCGCGTCGACCAGGGCCAGCCGCGCGGAAGACAGAGCCTCATCCTCGGTGAGGACCTTGCAGTCGCGGTAGAACGCCGAGAACGCGCTGGCCAGCTCGTATGCATAGCGCGGCACCTCGTGCGTCTCGCGCCGTGCGGCGGCGGTCGCCAGCGCGTCGGGAAAGTCGAGCAGGTGATGCACCAGGAGCTGCTCGGCGGGGTGTCGCAGCAGCTCGCCGGTCCGGCCCGCGTCGATCGCCACGCCGGCCTCGGCGGCATGGCGCAGGATCGAGGACGCGCGAGCATGGGCGTACTGCACGTAGTACACCGGGTTCTCGTTGCTCTGGCGCTTCGCGAGCTCGAGGTCGAAGTCGATCCCGGTGGTATAGGCGCGCGAGCTGAAAAACCATCGCGCCGCATCCACGCCGACTTCGTCGAGGACCTCGTCCAGCGTGATGAACTCTCCGGAACGCTTGCTCATCGAGATCTCCACCCCGTCGCGCACGAAGCGCACCCAGGCGATCAGGAGCATGCGAATCGCATCGCGGTCGTAGCCCATCGCCTCCGCAGCGTTCCGCACCCGCGCGACCGTGCCGTGGTGGTCGACGCCCCAGATGTAGATCAGCTCGTCGAATCCCCGGCCCAGCTTCTCGGTCACATAGCCGATGTCGGAGGCGAAATAGGTGGGCAGACCGTTGGACCGATAGATGACGCGGTCCTTGTCGTCACCAAAGGCGGTGGATCCGAACCACGTGGCGCCATCGGCCTCATACACGTGCCCGGAGGCGCGCAGCCGCTCGACCGCGCGTTCGACCCAGCCGCCATCGTGGAGCGAGCTCTCCTCCTTCCAGACGTCGAAGTGCACGCCGAGCCGCGCGAGGCTGGCCTCGATGCCGGTGCGCACACGCTCGGTGGCCCAGGCGCCGACGATCCGAGCCGCGTCGTCCGGCCGGCCGGCTGCCTCCTGCGCCACCTCCGCCGGCAGCTCAGCCGCCAGCTCCTCGACGTAGGAGCCGCGATACCCGTCCTCGGGGATCTCCGTGCCGTTCCGGCGCGCCAGGACCGACAGCCCGAGATTGAGGACCTGCGCCCCGAAGTCGTTGAAGTAGTACTCGCGCCCGACCTCGTGGCCCACCGCGCCAAGCACGCGTGACAGGACGTCCCCCACGAACGCGCCCCGCGCATTCCCGACGTGCAGCGGCCCGGTCGGATTGGCGCTCACGAACTCGACATTGATCCGCCCAGGATCGCTCACCGTGCCGCGGCCGTACGACATGCCGGCGTCGCGAATCGGTCCCACCTGGCCAGCGACCCAGGCGGGGTCGAGCCGGATGTTGAGGAATCCTGGCGGAGCGACCGCGATCTCGTCGATGGATGCCGGCTTCTCGAGGTGGGCGACGATCGTCTCGGCGATGCGCATCGGCGTAGAGCGCGCCACCGGCGCAAGCTGCATGGCGATGTTGCTGGCCCAGTCGCCGTGCTCCGGATGCGCCGGCCGCTCGAGACCGACCTCGGGCAGGGGCGTCGGCGCCGGAATGACGAGGTCGCCGGCCGTGATCGCACGATCCCGCGCATCGGCCAGCACGCGGCTCAGGTCGGCTCGCAGGCTCATGGGGCGTCGAGTCTAGCGTCTCGACGCGGGGGACCTGCGTACGGTCAGGGCTGGGTCGTGCGCGAGATGTCCGACGACGCGCCGGCCGTCTCGGCTGCGGACTGCGCGCCGACGATCCCGCCGATTGCGAGCGAGATGATCATCCAGATGGCGGCGAGGGCGACCTGGAGCCGGCTCGGACGGCGACGGGCGGCGACGCGGGCGTTGGGGTGCATCGATCCGGTTGGGCGACTCTGCGCGAGCGGGTTCCGTTCGACCGGGACGATGCAAGCCGATTGCCAGATCGGACCGGCCGTGATGCGTGGGCGCACCCCGAGCGTTACCGGTCCCGGGCAAGACGCAGCTCGAGGGCCTGGTCCGCGTTGAAGTCGGCAAGGCCGAGCGTGTCTGCCGCCACCTCGAGGAGCGCACCGGTCGGCGCGAGGCCGATGAGCTCGCAGTGGTCGATCTCCGTGCCCGCCTCGCGCGCCAGGCGGCGGACTTCGTGGACCACCTCCGCGATCCCGGTGCGCTCCCAGTCGACGAGATTCGTGCTGACCTGGGCCATCGGACGCATGCCCGGGTTCTGGAGGAGGACGCCCATGGCCTGCACGGCCGGCATCCCGCCGGAAGACTCGCGGATTGCCGTCGCGATCCTGATCGCCACCGCCAGCTCGTCCGTGCGCAGGTTGATGTTGAACGCGATCAGCGGCTTGCGGGCACCGACGGCCACCGCGCCGCCGCGGGGATGGAGCCGCGCCGGCCCGAAGTCAGGCGCCCGAGCCGGGTTCGTGCCGATCTCGTCACGGAGGACCTCGTACTGGCCGCGTCGCACCTCTGCCAGTCTGCGCCGCTCGGGTCGAAGGGCCGCGTCGCCGTAGAGGTAGACCGGAATGTCGAAGCGCTGCGCGACCTGCTCGCCGAAGCGACGCGCCAGGTCCACGCACTCCTCCAGGCGCGTCGTGCCGAGCGGCACGAACGGGATGACGTCGACCGCGCCGATGCGAGGGTGCGCGCCGACATGCTGCTCCATATCGATCAGCTCGAGCGCGCGGCCGACGGCCGCCGTCGCGGCGCGGACCACCGGCTCCGCGCTGCCGGCGAACGTCACCACGCTGCGGTTGTGCGTCTCGTCGCGGGTGTGGTCGAGCACGGTCACGCCCTCGATCTGGCCGACGGCATGGACGATCTCGTCGACGACCTCGGGGCGTCGGCCCTCGCTGAAGTTCGGGACGCACTCGATCAAGCCGGGCACGAGGCTGATCCTAGACGACCGCGGAGCCCTGCTACGCTCAGTGCATGCCCGGCGCCTCTCACCTGATCGTCAGCGCGCTCGTTCGCCACGAGGAGTCGCTCCTCCTGGTCGAGCAGCAGGGCCCGTGGGATCCGCAGCCGAGCTGGATGCTCCCGGGCGGACGCGTCGAGCCCACGGAGCCGCTGCTCGCGGCATTGGTGAGGGAGCTTGCCGAGGAAACCGGCCTCGCCCTGCACGGCCTGCCCACGATCGCATTCGGCGTGGACCTGCTGACCGTTGACGGCTGGTATTCGGCGCTCACGTTCGACTGCCGGGGCGACGGCGTTCTGGCCCCCAACGACCCCGCCGGATTCGTCCGTTCGGCGGCGTGGGTCCCTTCGAGGGAGGCGATGGACCGGTTGCGCCTCGTCGAGTGGTACGACTGCGTCCCGATCGAGCGCTACCTGGCCGGCGAGGCGTCACCGGGCACCGTCTACCGGATGGACCGGACGTGAGCGGCACCCTCTTCCTCGTTGCGGTCCCCATCGGCAATCCCGATGACCTGGCTCCTCGCGCGCGGGTGACCCTCGCGTCGGTCGCGCTCGTCGCTGCGGAGGACACGCGCCACTTCGCCACCTTGGCGCGGCACCATGGCGTCGTCGCCCGCGCCATCAGCTTCCACGACCACAACGAAGCGGCCCGCACGCGCGAGCTCATCGGGCGCATCCTCGCGGGCGACGACGTTGCGCTCGTCAGCGACGCCGGCACACCGCTCGTGAGCGACCCCGGATACCGGCTGGTGCGTGCGGCGATCGATGCCGGCGTCACGGTGACCAGCCTGCCGGGGCCTTCGGCCGTCACCACGGCGCTGGCGGCCTCGGGCCTCCCGCCCCATCC
>JACCWY010000453.1 GCA_013697395.1 Chloroflexota bacterium
TCCGGCTGACGCGCAGCGAGGTCAGCGCCGGGACACTCATCTTGATCGCGCTCTGGGCGGGCAGGACGAGCGGCGATCCCGCGTAGGTGAAGCGCAGCGTGCGGTTCGTGCTGCCGGTGGCCGTATAGCGGTAGTGGCCCTCGCCGTCGGTTTGGAGCACCGCGACGAGCTGCTCCGGGCTGATCGGCGAGCTTGAGAGCACGTGGACCTCGGCGCCGGCGATCCCCTGGCCGTCCCGGTTGACGAGCCGGCCGGCGACCTGCGCCCGCTCACCGGTAGGGACGCGCGCCGTCGGCGTCAGCACGGTCACCGGACGGCGCACCTGGCGCCGCTTGCCGCGCCGCCGGATCGTCCGCCGGACCATTCGCTGGCGCTCGAAGCCGGCCTGCATGGTCGAGACGATCCGGATCGGCAGGGTCAGTGCCATCGGCTGGCCGTCGAGCCGGCGGTCGGTCGAGGCCTCGTTGCGCGCCTGGTCGGAGGCGCGGGCTCGCAGCAGGTAGCCGCCGGCCGGCAACGCCACGTCGTCGATGCGGGCGAGCAGCCGGCTGCCGTCGCGCTGGGTCGGAAGGGCCTGCCAGGTCCCCGAGCCGCTCGGGCTGATCTCGATCGCTCCGTCCGCCAGCCCGGAGACCCTGTCGGTCACCTGGACCGCCACGAGCGTCGGGTCCGACGCCGATGGCGGCTCGAAGCCGAGTTGTGGTGGTTCGGGGTCATAGCGAAGCGTGACCGGCACCGAGGCGGCCTCTTCGGTCTCGTTGCCCGCAGCGTCGCGGCGCCACAGCGAGACCGTCCATTCGCCGGGCGCCGGCACTGAGACGCCGAAGCGTGAGAGCTCGGCGCCCGCCTGCTCGCCGCGGCCGCAGCTCCCTGCGCCGACCGGGCAGAGCGTGTAGCCGGCCGCCACGATCGGTGCGCGGTCGACCTCGGGCGGATTGGCCCATGCCACGGCGAAGTCGTTGGTGTTGCGCCACGTCTGACCCCCCTCCACGCTCACATCGACACGGCCGGGTGGCGTGTTGTCGATCCGGGCGGTCACCGCGGGAGAGTCCCCGATGTTGCCGGCAGGGTCCTGCGCCTGCACGACGAGGGGCTGAGTGCCTTCAGGGAGGATCGTCGTGTTGACGTTGATCTGGCCCGGTCCGTTCGGGCAGGGAACTCGGTCGGCGTAGGTGCGCTCGGGAGCGGCGAATGCGCACGGCCGCTGTTGGGAGCCGCCCGTCTGACCGGCGACGATCGCGTGGGCCATGCGCACGCCGACGTTGTCGCTGGCGTCGTAGTTGAGCGGCTGCGTTCCGCGCACCCATTCGCCGCGGGCCAGCGGCGTGTCGCCGACGATCGTGGCCGTCGGCGCGAGCACGTCGGCGATCCCGACTTCGGCCTCGTAGGTGCGCAGGTAGTTCGACCCGCGCGCGGAGCAGGACTTCCTGCCGTGGCCGCCGACGCAGATCACGCGCTGGACGATCCGCGTCGCGCCGGTGACGGTGAAGGTGCGCGAGCGGTAGCCGGCTTGCTGGGCGCGAGCGGCTCGGGGGCAGCGCTGGTTGGCGCGCACGTTCTTGATCGCGATCGGCTGGATGTCGGGCGCCTCGGCGTAGAGCTGAAGCGCGTAGCGGCAGTCGCGCCGTCTCGCCGTGCCCGCCCAGCGGAAGCTCGTGAACCGTGTTCCCGTCGGCGCGCTGATCGTCGCCATCGCGACCGCGCCGCGCTGCACGCGCCCGCCGCGGACGACGTTGCTGGTGATCAGGCCGCGCAGCCCGGGGCCCTCGGGGTCGCAGGCGCGCCTGATCGTCATCCCGCGAGTGGCGAAGTCATCGAACGCGCGCGTGCTGAAGTTGATCGGATCCGCCTGGCAGTTGGCGACCGCGAACTCGCCCGCGGCGGCGCTCGCCGGGGACAGCGCGATCACGCTCGCGACGCACGCGCCGGCGAGGGCGAATCGGTGAGCGGTCAGCCGGCTTCGCATCGTCTCCTCCGTTCGGGCGATTTCGCTCATGGTCCGTCGAACTCCCCTGGTCCGCTCGCCGGCGCCGGGGCGGGGGTCGGCTCGTGGCGGGCGGGTGACGCCTGGCTCGCCGCAGTTGCGTCCGGAGCCTGCGGCTCGTACTCCTCTTCGGGAGTCGGCGGCGGCGTTGGCTCCGGTGTCGGCTGAGGCGTCGCCTGGGCGGCCGGTTGCGGCGACGGCCTGGGCGGCTCAGCCGTCGCTGTGACCACGGCCGGCGGTACTGGCGACGGCGTCGCGGTCGGCGTCGCCTGCTGCGTGAGGCGCTTCTTGCGCGGCGCTTCCTTCTTCTGTTCGCGGGCCGGTGCGACGATCTGCGCCAGCCCGTCGAACGGATCGACGCGCTGGGTCACACCTGTTC
>JACCWY010000482.1 GCA_013697395.1 Chloroflexota bacterium
GCCTCGAGTACGTGATGATCGACGGGCTCAACGACACCGACGAGCAGGCCCACGGCCTCGTCGCGCTGGCGCGCGGCTGGCTCACGCACGTGAACCTGATTCCACTCAACCCGACGCCGGGCTCTCGATGGACGGGCACGCCGGCCGCCGGGATCGAGCAATTCGTGCGAACACTGCGGGCCGGCGGCATCTCGGTCACGGTTCGCGACACCCGTGGCCGCGAGATCGACGCAGCCTGCGGGCAGCTTCATGCGCAGCTGGCCGGAACGAGCCTGCGGGACGCGCGAGATGCCCGCGCGCCCGCGGCGGCCTCGACACCGTGACAGGCGCCCCGCACATCAGCGCCAGCATCCTGAATGCCGACTTCGGCCGGCTGGCGGACGAGGTGCGCCGGGCGACCGCCGGCGGGGTGGACTCGATCCACCTGGACGTCATGGACGGCCATTTCGTCGATAACCTGACGATGGGCCCGGTCGTGGTCGAAGCGGTGCGCCCGGCCAGCCAGCTGCCCTTTCACAGCCACCTGATGATCGACAAACCCCTCGCATATGCCGAACGCTTCGCCGATGCGGGAAGCGACCTCATCGTCTTCCACGTCGAGGCCGACGACGACACGGCCGCCGTGATCGACGCCATCGAGCGATCCGGGAAGCGCCCGGGCATCGCGCTCAATCCGGAGACGCGCGCCGACGCGGTCGTTCCGTTCCTCGACCGGGTCGACCTGCTGCTCGTGATGACGGTGCACCCGGGCTGGGGCGGCCAGGCATTCATCGCTGACGTGCTGCCAAAGATGCGTATGCTGCGCGACGAGATCGAGGGGCGCGGGCTGGAAGTGGAGATCGGCGTGGACGGGGGCGTCAACCTCGAGACGATCGGCGATGCGCACGCCGCCGGTGGCGTGGTGATGGTCGTGGGCAGCGCCCTGTACGGCAGCGAAGGCGACCTCGAGCCGACCGTCGCCGCGCTCCGCGCCGCCGCCGCGAAGGAGTGAACGTGCGATCCGGCCGCGTGCTGCCGCTCGTGGCACTCGCGCTCGTGCCTGCTCTCCTCGCAGCCTGCGGAGAGGATGGCCCACGGCTGCCCTTCGTTCCCACGCCGTCGCCGACAGCGGAGCAGCCGCGCGAGGTCGCGCTGCTCGTCATCACCGGCGGCAGCCGTGAGGCAATCGTCGGTGCCACGGTGTCGGCGGGCGCCACTTCTGTCACCACCGGGGAGGGAGGGACGGCGACGGTGACCGCAATGCGTGGCGCCACGATAGACGTATCGGCCGCCGAGCACGACCCTGCGGAGGCCACCGTTCCCGACGAGGGGCGCCTCATCATCGAGCTGCGCTCGAACGTCGTGGACGGGACCGTGACCGATCCCGCCGGCGAGCCGATCGCGGGGGTGCGCGTCTTCATCGACGGAGCCGAACCACTGGCCGAAACCGACGAGGCCGGGGCGTATCGGCTCACGGGAGTCCCGGAGGAGGGGACGCTGATCTTCAAGATGCCGGGCTATCGGCTCGGCGAGATCCAGATCGACGGCGCCGCGACCGTGGACCTTGCGATGGAACCGTTCGAGGCTCGCGCCCTCTACGCGCCCTCCGCCGTGTTCGAGGCGCCCGGCCGCCTGGACGAGATGCTGGCTCTGCTCGACCGCACCGAGGCCAACGCGCTCGTCATCGACGTGAAGGAGACCGACGGCCGCCTGTACTACTCCACGAATCTGGAGACGGCTGCCGAGGTCGGTGCCATCCGCGAGACCCCGGTCTTCGACCTCGAGGAGCTCCTGCCGATGCTGAAGGAGCGTGGCATTTACACGATCGCCCGCATGGTCGTCATGAAGGACAACACCTCGGCCGTGGCGCGTCCCGAGATGGCCGTGCGCAACAGCGAGACCGGGGAGCCGTGGCGCGACAACATCGGCGGCGCGTGGCTCGATCCGTCCGCACCGGACGTTGCCGAATACATCGCGAGCATCGCCGGCGACCTGGCCGCCAAGGGGTTCGACGAGGTCCAGCTCGACTACATCCGCTTCTACAGCGACGGTCCGTACGCGGTCGCCGACACGAACCTGCCCAACACGCAGTCATTCAGGTTGCCGGCGATCGGACGCGTCCTGCGGGTGGTGAGCGAAGAGCTCGACGCGACCCGCACCTTCCTTGGCGCGGACGTCTTCCCGATCAGCTTCATCGTGCCCGACGACCAGGGCATCGGCCAGCGGCCGGAGGTGATCATGCCGTTCGTCGACTACTTCTGCCCGATGGTCTATCCCTCGCACTACGGCCCGGGGATCTTCGGCTTCTCGGTGCCGAACGAGTTCCCGTACGAGGTGATCGACCAGACGCTCGAGATCATGAACGAGCAGAGGGAGGGGCTGCCGGTCGTCATTCGTCCATGGATCCAGGACTTCGGATACGGCCCGTTCCCTCCGTACACGGCGGCGCAGGTGCAGGCCGAGTTCGCGGCGGCGGCCGACAACGACGCCGGAGGCTGGATGATCTGGAACGCACGGGCCACCTTCACGGAGGCCGCGCTCGGCGCCCCGCGCGAGGGCGAGGATGCGGGTCCGACGACCACGGCTCAGCCGGCGACCTCGGCGAGTCCCGACGAATCAGCCGCTCCGTCAGCGTCCCCCTGATGCGCGGTGCCGTGCGCCCGCTGGTTCGGCGCCTTGCGGCCTATGCCGTCGATGTCGCCGTGCTCGCAGCCATCCTCATCCCGCTGGCGTTCGCGATCCAACTGCTCGTCGCGTATCGCGCGGAGACGGGCATGGGTGTGTGGCTGGCGTCTCTCGCCACGATCTCGGCGCCGAGCTGGACGTACTACACACTCTCGGACGCTTCGTCCGGCGGTGCCACCCTCGGCAAACGCATGCTTGCGCTCCGTGTCTCGTCGGTCGACGGGCAGCGGATCGGCCTCGGTCGGGCCCTGGCACGCACGGCGATCAAGCTCATCCCATGGGAGCTCACGCACCTCACGATGTTCGCGCTCTCGCCGCAGCCCGGCACGGTCAGCGGCCTGCAGCTCGGGCTGCTCTGGATCGTGTACGGCCTCTTCGCGATCTACCTGATCGCCGCGCTGCGCAACCGCGGCGAGCGGAGCGTGCACGATCTCGTCGTCGGGACGGCCGTTCGGCGACGCGCGGCCTGATGCGCCTGGTCGTGCAGCGCGTCACGCGTGCGTCCGTGCGCGCCGGCGGCGATCTGCTGGGGGAGATCGGGACCGGGGCGATGGTCCTGGCCGGCATCGGCGTGGACGACACGCCGGAGGTCGTCGACCGCATGGCCGACAAGCTGATCGGCCTGCGCTACTTCGAGGACGAGGGCGGCCGGACCAACCTCGCGATTGCCGACGTCGGTGGGTCCGTCATGGTTGTCAGCCAGTTCACCCTGTACGCGGATGTGCGCCGTGGCCGGCGCCCCGGCTTCACGCGCGCCGCGCTGCCGGAGTTCGCGGAGCCGCTCGTCGGTCGCCTGGTCGATCGGTTGCGAGAGGCCGGCCTGCGAGTCGAGACCGGCCGCTTCGGCGCCGAGATGGGGGTGGAGCTCGTCAACGACGGGCCGTTTACGCTCGTGCTCGATTCGGAGCGTGACCTCGCCTGACGCGGCGGGCGCACAGAGACTAGTTGGTGCCGACCGCGCGGCCGTCTCGGTCGAGACACAAGTTCGGCTTACGCTCGCCTCCAACCACCGAGGGGCCACCAATGAACTCGCTGGCTTTCGTCACGCGCAGGCGCGACTCAACGATGATGGCGTCGCCGTCATCCCACGCATTTGAACTGATGAAGAATCGACATGTCCGCCCACCCTCCGGGGCGACCTGAAAAACCAGAGCCGACCGTCGGTTCGGGCGGCGACGAGCGCTGCGTGGACGGCCCGAGCGATGCGACGGTGGAGGCGCCGATTGGGCCGCTGCTGGGAGTAACGGCCAATGAGTGGCCGGAGTTGAGCCGCTGCTGGGACGAACGGCCAGGCAGAGGCGTCAACTTGGCCGTTCATGGTTCGCGCGTGGGTGAATCAGCCAATGAGTGGCGGATACTCCCACTAGCGGCACACCTCGGCCGGAGTCCGCTCCAAACAGCAACGCCCGCGTCCGGTGACGCGGGAATATCGGTCCTGGAGGCAAAGACGGTCAGACCTTCTGGGCGGTTCGGCGGCAGCGGCTGCAGGCCTTGACCTTCGTGACCTTGCCGTCGGTGGTGACGGTCAATGGCTGGAGGTTCGGCAGCCACCGGCGCAGGGCGCGCTTACGGTTCATCCCGACCGACTGGGGATTCCAGCCGGTGATCGGACGCTTGCCGCAGATGTCACAGACGCGGGCCATGATCGAGAAAGGTCTCCACTCACGAAACGACCGGCGCAGAGCGCCGGGGCGATCGCGATGGTAGCACGCTACGATCGGGCCATGCAATCACGCTCGGTGCCGGACCGGGACGCGATGGCGGACCGGCCGGCCGGGCCGATGCTCATCGTCGTCAGCGGGGCCCCGGGCAGCGGGAAGACGACGCTCGCGCGCCGGATCGCGGACGAGCTTGGCCTGCTCCTCATCTCCAAGGATGCCATCAAGGAGTCGCTCGCCGACGCGGTCGGGCTTCCGCGAACCGTCGATGAATCCAGCCGGCTGGGAGAAGCCGCGTACGCGGCCATGTTCATGCTCGCCACGGCGACCCTCGATGCCGGGGGAACCGCCATTCTCGACAGCAACTTCCGCCACGACCGATCCGAGGACGAGCTCGTCGCCGTGGCGGCAGGACGCCCGGTCCGTGTGCTCCACTGCGAGGCGGATCCGACCACCATCGAGCGGCGGTATCGTGCCCGCGCGTCGACGCGACACCCCTGCCACCTTGACCTGCTCCGCACCGCCGACGTGCTCCGCGAGCTGGCGGACGGCAGCTACGCGCCGTTGGCGATCCTCGATGCTCCCGTCCTCGTGATCCGCACCGACGGCGACGCGCCGCCAACCCTGGGTCCGATCCGATCGTTCGTCACCCAACTGGCCAGCATTGGGCCATGACGGCCCTGGCGCCCGAGGAGCTTGACCTTCCGATCCGCCGCTCGATGCCGGAGCTCGCGCGTGGAGCCGGCACGCTGGCAAAGCTCGGCATCACGACCGCCCGCGAGGCGCTGTGGTACCTCCCGTTTCGCTACGACGACTTCAGCGACCTCCGCGCCCTGGGCGAGCTGATTCCCGACGAGAAGCAGTCGGCCCGCGTGCGCGTCGAGGCGATCCGCGTCGAGCCGGGGTTCGGGCGACGACCGCAGCGGGTAATCGCCCAGCTGACGGACACCACCGGGAGCGCCGAGGCGATATGGTTCGGGCGCCGCTACGTCGAGCGCCGGCTCCAGGCCGGCGACGAGGTCATCGTCTCGGGCAAGGTCACGCAGCGCGGCTGGCGGCCTCAGTTCACCTCGCCCGAATTCAGCCCGGCCGGCCACGAGTCGGTGCATACCGCGCGCGTCGTGCCCGTCTACCACCTGACCGCCGGGGTCACGCAGAAGCGTCTGCGGGAGCTGCTGGCGCGGATCATGGACCGTGCCCTGCCGGGCGTGGTCGACCCCCTCGCGCATGCGGAGCGCGCGGGCCTGCCGGCCCTCGACGACGCGCTCCGGACGGCGCACTTTCCGGAGGAGGCGGCCGACGTCACCGAGGCGCTCGACCGGTTGGCCTTCGACGAGCTCCTCGCACTGCAGCTGACCCTCGCCCAGGCGCGCCGGGCGCGCGACGGCCTCCGGGCGCCGCGGATCGGCGTCGCGCTGGTCGAGCGCGCAGAGATCGTTGGGGCCCTGCCGTTCACGTTGACCAACGAACAGGCCACGGCCGTCGACGAGGTCCTGGACGACATTGCCCGCGAGCGGCCGATGCGCCGCCTGCTCCAGGGCGACGTGGGCAGCGGCAAGACAGCGGTCGCGGCCGTGGCCCTCGCCTGCGCCGTGCGCGCCGGCTGGCAGGGAGCGCTCATGGCGCCAACCGAGATCCTTGCGCGGCAGCACCATGCCGGGCTGGCGCCGCTGCTCGATCGCCTCGGCGTACGGGCCGAGTTCCTGTCGGGCTCGCTCGGCGCCGCGCGAAAGCGAGAGATCCACGACGCCATTGGTGGCGGGATGGCAGAGGTCGTCATCGGGACGCATGCCGTCATCAGCGAGGCGGTCAGCTTCCCGCGTCTCGGCCTCGTTATCGTCGACGAGCAGCACCGCTTCGGCGTGGGCGAGCGCGCGGCGCTCCAGGCCAAGGGCGCCGGTGGCGAGCCGCACGTGCTTGCCCTGACGGCGACGCCGATCCCGCGAACGCTGGCCCTGACGGTCTACGGCGATCTTTCCACCAGCACGATCCGTGAGATGCCGCCGGGACGCGAGCCGATCCGGACCGAGATCCGCGACCGACGGGCGCTGCCGAAGATCGAGGCGTTCCTCGCCGCGGAGGCGGGGGACGGACGCCAGTCCTTCGTCGTCGTGCCGCTCGTCGTCGAGTCCGAGGCGCTCCAGGCCGCAAGCGCCGAGGCGGAGGCCGCCCGTCTGCGCGCCGCGCACCCCACGCTGAGGATCGGGCTCGTCCACGGCCAGCAGCGGGCCGACCCTCGTGACGTGACCATGACGGCCTTCGCGGCGGGCGAGATGGACGTCCTGGTGGCCACGACCGTGATCGAGGTCGGCATCGACGTTCCGAACGCGAGCGTCATCCTCATCGAGGACGCCGAACGCTTCGGCCTGGCGCAGCTGCACCAGCTGCGCGGCCGTGTCGGCCGCGGGCGGCATCGGTCCTTCTGCATCCTGCTGTCGGACAGCGGCGACGAGCTGGCCATGCGACGGCTGGAGGTGCTTCGAGGCTCGAACGACGGCTTCGCCATCGCCGAGGCCGATCTCGAGCTGCGTGGTGCCGGCAACCTGCTCGGCACGCGCCAGTCCGGCCTGCCGCCGCTCCGAGT
>JACCWY010000492.1 GCA_013697395.1 Chloroflexota bacterium
ATGCGGTAGCCCGGTGGCGCCACGATCGGCGCCTGGTACGAGGGCAGCCACGCGTAGCCGGGCTCCGGGCCCGGCGTGCCCACGGGCTCCGGGGCCGACCCCGGCGCCGGGCGGGGTGCGAGCACGAGGACGTCGTGGCCGAGCGCGCCGAGGCCGCGAGCAAGCGCGTCGACCGACACGGTGACCCCTGACAGGTAGGGCAGGTACGACTCGGTCGTCAGCAGGACGCGCATCGGCTCAGGCGAGGCGCCCGGGAGGGCTCATCGGCGTGAAAGTGGTGGGCGATACTGGATTCGAACCAGTGACCTCACGGATGTGAACCGTGCGCTCTAACCGACTGAGCCAATCGCCCATCGAGGAGGTCGCAGTATAGCCGTGGCCGGGACGGCCCATCAATCCGCGGGCAGGTCGCGCAGGACGCCGTCAGCGTACGGACCGGCCCGATCCGACGAGGCTCGCGGCACGACGACGAGCTCCACGTCGGCCATCGGTCAGCCGAAATTCCTGAGCCCCGCGACGAGGCGCAGGATCACCCCGAGCAGGAGCATCGCCACCAGCGGCGCCCAGTCGACGCCGGCGGTGGGCGGCAGGAGGCGCCGGATCGGGGCCAGGATCGGCTCCGTCGCCTGGTAGATGAAGGCGGTCAGGCCTCCACCGCCCATCGGGTTCGTCCAGCTCAGCACGACCCGCGCGATGAGCAGCAGCCACAGCACGAATGCGAGGATCTGGACGAAGTTGATGAGAACGGAGGTCATCGGGCCGAGGATACCAGCGTCTCGCCGCGTGGCCCGAAGAGGGCCGTCCCGACGCGAACCAGCGTTGCTCCTTCCGCCGCGGCCGCCTCGGCATCGGCCGTCATCCCCATCGACAGCTCCCCCAGGCCGATGCCGGCCGCCTGCTCGAGCTGATCCCGCAGCACGCGCAGCCGGCCGAAGACGTCGCGCGCCTCGGCCTCGGACGCGCCCATCGGCCCGATCGTCATCAGGCCGGTCAACGTGGCCGTCGACGGCAGGTTCGAAGGCACCTCCGCCAGCGCGGCAGGCTCCATGCCCGCCCTGCCGGCCTCACCGCGGACATTGACCTGGAGGAGGACCCGGGTCTGCCGCTCCTCCTGGGCGGCCAGCTCGTCCACCCGACGCAGCACGTCCAGCGAGTCGACCGAGTGGATGACGGGGAACGCGAGAACCGCCCGACGCGCCTTGTTCGACTGCAGCCGGCCGACAAAGTGCCATTCCGCACCCGGAAGCGCGGCCACCTTCGGCTCCGCCTCCTGCACGCGGCTCTCCCCGAGCAGTGACAGCCCAGCATCGAGCGCCGCCCGCGCCACCTCGACCGACCACGTCTTGGTGACCGCCACGATCCTCAGCCGGGTGGGGTCGTGGCCATTCGCCTCGGCCGCCTGCCGCAGCCTGGCGACCAGCCGCACGGCACGCTCCCGGATCTGATCAACGCTCGGCGGACCGACGCCCACGGTCTCCATCGATATATCGTGCCGCAGCGAGCGCGTCCTCTTCTATCGGATTCTCACCCGCAGCACGTCATCCAGGCGGATGCCCGCGTCGGTCAGTCGTTCTTGCGGCGCAGGAAGCTCGGGATGTCGAGGTCCGTGTCGCCGTACGAGGGTCGGTCGAGGCTGCCGGGGCGGACCGGCACCGGCTGCCGCTCGGCCGGCCGGATCTCGGTCGCCTCGCGCTGGGTCGGCCGTGCGAAGGGGGACTCGCTGCCCATCTGGTCCTCGAGGCTGGCCCGTTCGGTGCGGTCGCGCTCGATCTCGGCAAGGATCTCCCGGCTGCGCTCGTCGAGACTGGACTCCACGCTCCCGGCAGATTCGGCCCCGTATCGGTTCGGCACCTTCGCCGTGCGGTTCGAATCGAAGCCGGTGGCGATGACAGTGACCTTCACCTCGTCGCGCATCCGGTCGTCGATGACGGTCCCGAAGATGATGTTCGCCTCGGGGTCCGCGGCCTCCTTGATCACCTCGGCCGCCTCGTTCACCTCGAACAGGCCGAGGTCGCTGCCGCCGGTGACGTTGAACAGGATGCCGCGGGCGCCGGTGATGTTGACCTCGAGCAGCGGGCTCATGACTGCCGCCTTGGCCGCGTCGACCGCCCGGTTCTCGCCGGTGCCGACGCCGATGCCCATCATCGACGACCCGGCCTCGCGCATGATGGTCTTGACGTCGGCGAAGTCGAGGTTGATGAGCCCGGGGACCGTGATCAGGTCGGAGATGCCCTGCACGCCCTGTCGAAGGACGTCGTCCACCACGCGGAACGCGTCCACGATCGAGGTCTTCTTGTCCACGACCTCGCGCAGCCGGTCGTTCGGGATCGTGATGAGGGTGTCCACCTTCTCCTTGAGGAGCTCGGTGTACTGCTCGGCAACCAGCTTGCGGCGCATGCCCTCGAAGGAGAACGGCTTCGTGACGACCGCCACCGTCAGCGAGCCGAGGTCCTTTGCGATCTCCGCGATCACTGGAGCCGCGCCCGACCCGGTGCCGCCGCCCATGCCGGCGGTGATGAAGATCATGTCGGCGTCCTTGAGCGCCTCGTAGATCTTCTCCGAGTCCTCCTCCGCGGCGCGCTGGCCGACGTTGGGGTCGGCACCGGCGCCCAGGCCGCGCGTCATCTTGTCGCCGATGCGGATCTTGTGCGGCGCGTCGCTCTGGAGGAGCGCCTGGGCATCGGTGTTCACGCTGATGAACTCGACGCCCATCATCTCCGCCCGGATCATGCGGTTGACGGCGTTGCTGCCACCACCGCCGACGCCGATGACCTTGATGAGTGCGAAGTTCTCGGAGTCGGATCGGAGGGGCATCGGGTCGTTCTCCCTGCGGCGGCTATGGGGCTGGCAAAACCCGGGGCTCGCGGGTTTGATCGATTCTACCGACCTGCCCCCCGCCGCGTCGGCTGTTTTCCACAATGCGCGGCGAAGTTATCCACACCCGGGCCTCGGCGCGTGGACGAAGCCGCGGCTTGTGCACGGTTCGGCACGGTTGGCACGATTGGCGCTTCCGGATGGCTCGCCTGGCGAACCGATCTGAGCTCGAGAGGGCGAGACCGCTCGCGCAGCGGCTCACTGCGGTGGGCAGATTCACGCGAGGTCCACATGGCGCGCGATTCCCGCACTCTGCCGAATCGGCTGGGCCGCGGGCCGTCCAATCGGCCGGGCGGAGAGATGACGGGTGCCGTGGTCGTCGGAACCCGCTCATCTATTCACGCGTGGACTGTTCGGGTCTGAATCAGGGCAATCCGACCCCGCTGGCGCCCGCGGCGGGCGTGGCATCGGCGTTGGCGGACGACGACCTCGCAGTCAACTCCGTCTACGAGTCGCCGAGTGAATGCCTGATCAGGGCTGGACTCGCGACGGCAGATACCAGCCACGGCATGCATAACCGATGAGATACCTGCCGCGACTCAGCCCGGGAAGAGGTTGCGGATCCACTCGCCGATACGGGACAGCGGATTGACCCCGTTGCCGGCACCGCCATAGCCGATCGGCTCCTCGCCGATGTGGTTGGCGCCCCACAGCAGCAGGCCGATGGAGGTGCTGAAGGCCGGGTTCCCAATCTGGTCCATCAACCCGCCGACGCCCTGGGGTGAGCCGATCCGGACCGGCATGTCGAGCGTCTCGCGCGCCAGGACGTCGGCGCCCGCCAGGCGCGCGCCGCCGCCGGTCAAGACCGCGCCGGCAGGCAGCATGCGCGCGTGACCGGACCGCTTCACCTCCTCGCGGATCAGGCTGTAGATCTCGCCCATGCGGGCCTCGATCACCTCGCACAGCCGCCGCCGCTGGATCGTCTGGCCGCCGGTCTCGCCGAGGACGGCGACGTTGATCAGCTCCTCGGGCTCGACCTCGGCCATGTTGGCGTTGCCGTGCTTGATCTTGATCTCCTCGGCCAGGTTGAGGCTGGTGCGGAGTCCGATCGCCACGTCGTTCGTGACGTTGATGCCGCCGACCGGCAGGACGGCGGTGTGATACACGGCACCGTCCACGAAGATCGCGATGTCGGTGGTGCCGCCGCCGATGTCGGCGATGAGGACCCCCAGCTCCTTCTCCGTATCGGTCAGGGTCGCCTCGGCTGCCGCCAGTGAGCTGATCACCATCTCGTCGATCTGGACGCCGGTCGTCGTCACGCACTTCGACAGGTTCTGGACGGAGGTGGCGGCGCCCGCGACGATGTGGGTCTCTACCTCGAGGCGAACCGCGCTCATGCCGAGCGGGTCCTTGATCCCCTCCTGCCCATCCACGATGTAGCCGCGCGGCACGACGTGCAGCATCTCCCGGTTCGACGGGACCTGGACGGCCTTGGCCGCCTCCGTGGCGCGCGCAACGTCCTCGCGGCTCACCTCGCGCTTGTGGCCGGAGACGGCCACCACGCCGCGGCTGTTCTGGCTGCTGATGTGGCTGCCACCGACCGACACGAAGGCGGAGCTGATCTTGTAGCCGCTCAGACGCTCGGCCTTCTCCACGCTCGACGCGATCGAGTTCACGGTCTGGTCGATGTTGGCGACCATCCCCTTCTTCATCCCGGCGGAGGGTGCGATGCCGTAGCCGATGACGTTCACGTCACCGGTGCGCCCCACCTCGCCGATGAGAGTCGTGACCTTCGTCGTTCCCGCGTCGATGCCGACGAGGACCGCTTCGCGTTCCAAGCTACCTCCTGCTCGCGGCGCGCCTGGTGAGCGCGCGCTCGGTGCCGTCCGAGCCTACAGGAAGTGACGCCGGATGAGGGCGACGTTCTGGAAGATGCGCAGCCCGAAGGCGAAGAGCGCTACCAGGTAGAGGTCGATGCCGAGCCGATCCCCGACGAACGTGAGCGCCACCGCCACCAGCGCGTTCGTGACGAACCCGGACAGGAAGATGCGGTTGTCGTAGTGCGCGTCGAGCTCGGCCCTGATCGCGCCGAGGACCGAGTCCAGCCCCGCCAGGATGGCAACGGCCGAGTAACGCGCCAGGTCCGGGCTCACTTCGACGTTGAGCACCAGTCCGAGCGCGATGCCGAGCGCAAGGCCGACGAGCGGAAGCCACATGCGGGTCAGTACCGAAGCGTGCATCTCGACGAGCGAGGCGCTGCGTGCCGGCATGCGCGTCACCCCTTGGCACGGAAATATACCTTTCCCGGGTTGCGGACATCCACCCATCCGATCTCCGCCTCCTCGCGGCTCGCGAACAGCGTGCGCACCGCGGTGATCTGGCGCTCGAGCCGGCCCGCGGCCTGCGCAGCGGTCTCGGCCGGGTCCATGCCGTAGGCGCCGAGCGTCAGCTCCCACCCCGGTTCGGTGGACACGAGCCCGAACCCGAACTCGTCATCCAGCCGCACCGCGAGCTCGGATGCGGTGGAGCCGAGCGCGACCGGGTCGAGCTCGACCAGGTGCAGCGCGGTCCGCAGCTGCGCCTGCGGAATGCGGTCGCCGATCGTCATGAGGCGCGCCGTGTCCCGCCGGTCCACGATGTGGGGCAGCAGCTCCATCTCCGCGTGCACCGGATCGTCGCGCCGGAGCGCGGCGAAGAGCGTGCCGTCGGCGGCGCCGAGCAGCCTCGCCGATCCCGTCTCCCACACGAAGGCCGCCTGGCGCTCCACGATGGCCACCTCCACCCGCCCCGGCAGGCTCGCGGTGACCGATGCCTCGGCGACGGCTGGCAGCCTGGCGAGCCCTTCGCGCAGCGCCACCGTGTCGAGCACCAGGACGTTCACGCCACGCTGTCCCAACAGGAGGCGCTCGAGGTCGCGAGTCGAGGTGAACTGCTGGCCCGCCCACGTCACCTCCGTCACCCGCAACCACGGACCGGTCAGGAGGGCCGCAAGTGCGGCGGTGCATGCCACGGCGCCGAGACCGGCGAGGACCCGACGGAGCGAGGGCAGCCGCCCTGCCATGCGCTGCCGAACCGAGACGCCCGGGCGTCGGGCGCCACGGCCGCGCGCGCCCCCCCGGGATCCAGGGCGGACGGTGCGCTTCGGGCGTCGCGCCACGCGCTTCGGCTGTGGCTTCAACTTCAGCTCCATCGGTCGCGCTCCATGGCCAGCTCGATGAGGCGGGCGATGAGCGCGTCGAACGGAATGCCGGCCTGCTCGGCCTGCTTGGGGTACATGCTGGTGGCGGTGAAGCCGGGCAGTGTGTTCATCTCGCTGATGAACGACTCGTCGGCGGTGACGAGGAAGTCGATCCGCGCCAGCCCGGCGCCATCGACGGCCCGGTAGGCCGCCAGCGAGAGCTCCTTGAGGCGGGCCGCGAGGTCGGCGTCCACCTCCGCGCGCGGCTCGACCTCGGCGAGCCCCGCCACGTACTTCGCCTCGTAATCGTAGAACTCGTGCGACGAGCGGACCTCGCCCGGCTCGAAGACGACCGGGTCCTCGTTGCCGAGCACACCGCACTCGAGCTCGCGGGCGTTCTCGACGTATCGTTCGACGATGGCCTTGCTGTCATAGCGGAACGCCTCGTCCATGGCGGCCGGGAGCTCGTCGAGCTCGTGCACCAGGCTCATGCCCACGCTGCTGCCGAGCCGTGCAGGCTTGACGACGGTTGGGGTGCCGATCGAGGCGGCCACCTCCCGCAGGACGTGCTCGGGCTCCCGCATCCATGCACTGCGCCGAAACCATGCGTAGTCGACGACGGGGAGGTCGTGGCCGCGCATCAGGTCCTTGAAGACGACCTTGTCCATGGCGACCGCGCTCGCCAGGACACCGGCACCGATATACGGGATGCCGGCCAGCTCCAGGAATCCCTGCAGCGTGCCGTCCTCCCCGAACGGCCCGTGAACGACCAGGAACGCCACATCGATCGCGTCGGCCAGCGAACGGACCGCGAGCCGGGGCGCGACCGACTCGAGGTCGGGCCGCGCCGGCAGCCGGGGCTCCGTGTGGGCCCGCAGGTGCTCGACCTCCTCGGCCGGGGTCACCGCGCCGAGCAGCCCGGCGAGGGAGCCCGCCCCGAGTTCCGGCGCCGGCCCCGACGGCAGCAGCCAGCGGCCGTCGCGGTCGATGAAGACGAGGTAGGGCTCGAACCGTGACCGATCGATGGCGCGCAGGACCGCCTCGGCCGACGCGACGCTGACCTCGTGCTCGGCCGATCGGCCCCCGGCGAAGATCCCGACCCGCAGGCGACGCGCGCTCATGTCCCGGCCATCTCGGTCGTCGCCGTCGCCCAGCGATCGTCCCAGCCCCAGTCACCCACGAATTCGATCTCGTAGGCCAGCTCCACGCCGAGGCGCTCCGCGACGACGGATCGCACATGGTCGCCGACAGCGCGCACGTCGGCCGCCCGGCCGCCTCGGTCGACCACGATGAAGTTGGCGTGGAGCGTGCTCACCTCGGCGCTGCCGACCCGATGCCCCTTGAGGCCTGCCTCGTCGATCAGCCGTCCCGCATGGTCGCCGGGCGGGTTCCGGAAGACGCTGCCGGCATTCTGGTGGGCCAGCGGCTGGGTGGCGCGCCGCTGCTCCTGGTGCGCCGCCACGCGCGAGGCAATCTCGCCGGAGTCGCCCGCTGTGAGGCGGAGGAGGGTGGCGAGCACGATCTCGTGGCCGCGCTTGAAACGGGAGTCGCGGTAGGCGAAGTCGCAATCGACGTTCGCCAGCGCCAGTCGCGCCTCGTTCTCCGTCTCCCACGCGTCGACGCTCACAACGACATCCTTCATCTCGCCGCCGTGTGCGCCGGCATTGGCCCACACCGCGCCACCGACGCTGCCCGGAATGCTGATGCCGAACTCGATCCCTGCCAGGCCGCTCGTCGTGCAGCGCTTCACCAGCGTAGCCATGGCGGCGCCGGACTCGGCCAGCACCAGGCTCCCGTCGATGGCGATGCCGTCCGCCCGGTTGCGGATGACGAGTCCGCGGACTCCGGCGTCGGCGACGACGATGTCACTGCCCTTCCCGAGCACCCCGGCTCGAATGCCGGCATCCCGCGCCAGCCCCAGCGCGTCCACGAGCTCGGGCGTCGAGCCGACCATCGTCATCCGGTCGGCGACCCCGCCCACGCGCAACGTCGTGAGGGGTGCCAGCGCAACATCATGCTCGATGCGGATGCCACGCTCCTCGGCGAGCCGGTCGAGCACCGCGAGCCGGCCGGCCAGCCGTCCATCGGTCGATACCGGCATCAGTCGGAACCCGATCCGAGCGGCCCGCCCTCGGCCATGGCCACCAGCGCCTCGCCCAGCGTGCGCGCCGCGTTCGGGCGGCCGAGGCGGCGAGCCGCCGTCGCCATCGCCAGGCGCCGCTCGTCGTCGAGGAGGGCGCTCGTCTCCGCCAGCAGCCGTTGCGCGGTCAGCTCCTCGTCCGCCACCACGACCGCGGCGCCCTCGGCGGCGAGGTAGCCGGCGTTGTAGCGCTGGTGCGCGCCGGCGTAGGG